>JBIKXN010000161.1:0-7611 GCA_044355765.1 Alphaproteobacteria bacterium | reverse complement strand
GCGGCGCGAGCGCGCTGCAGGATCGCGGCGTCAAGGGCGCGGCGAACGATTTCGCGATCCGGACCCAGATCAACGATCTCTGGCTCAAGGACCGGTTCGGCCAGGCCTTCATGCGCGACCTCAACCTGCAGGTCCAGGAAGGCCGCGTCCTGGTGTCCGGCGAGGTCGCCACCGCGGACATGCGCGCCGACGCGATCCAGCTCGCCTGGAAGGCCAACGGCGTGCGCGAGGTGCTCAACGAGGTGGAGGTCGGCAACACCGGCGGGCTGCGCACCTACTGGACCGACAGCAAGATCGTGCGCGAACTCGAGGCGCGCATGCTGCTGGAGCGCGAGGTCAGTTCGCTCAACTACAGCGTCGAAGCCTACAACGGCACGGTCTTCCTGCTTGGCGTCGCGCAGGATCAGACCGAGCTCAACCGCGTTCTGCAGCTCGCGCGCAACATCGGCGGCGTCAAGAAGGTCGTCAACCACGTCCTGCTTCGCGACGATCCACGCCGATTCCGCGCCGCGCCGGGATGATCGACACCTTGCGGCGCGGCCCTCCGCCGGCTGCGGCCGAGGACCCGTTCGCCGCGCTGCGCGCGCTGGCCGCGGCGCCCGGGCCGGTCATCGACATCGCCGAGACGGCGCTCGCCTGCGCGTCGCTCGACCGCCCCGGCGTCGAGCTCGGGCCCTATCGCGACCATCTGGCCGTGCTCGCCGCCGCTGCGCTCGCCCGGGCGGGCACGGCGCCGCCGCCGGACGCGCTCGCGGGGCTGCTGTCCGGCGAACACGGGTATCGGGGCGACAGCGAGACCTACGACGACCTCGCCAATGCCGACCTGACGCGGGTGATCGATCGGCGCCGCGGGCTGCCCGTAGCCCTGTCCATCGTCTGGATCCATGCCGCGCGCGCCGCCGGATGGCGCTGCGTCGGCCTCGACATGCCGGCGCATTTCCTGCTCCGCCTGGAAGGCGGCGGCGGATCCTGGGTGATCGATCCCTTCGCCGGCGGCCGGGCGATGGACCGCGCCGAATTCGAGGCCCGTCTGCGCGCGGCCGCCGCGCGGATGCCGCTGCGCGAACCCGGAGAACTCGACGACCGGGCCGTCGTGCTGCGGCTGCAGAACAACATCCGCGTGCGCGTTCAGCAGGCCGGCGAGGCAGGCCGCGCCCTCGACGTGCTGCGCCGGATGCTCGTGCTGGCGCCGGCCTCGGTCGCGCTATGGGAGGAGGCGAGCGACCTCCATGCCGCGCAGGGCGGGCTGCGCGCCGCGCTGGAATGCCTCGACGCCGCCATGGCGCTTGCCCCCGACATGGCGGCGCGGCAACGTATCGCCGCATCGCGCGCGATCGTCGCGAGCCGCCTCAACTGACAACCGCCGCGCCCTTGTCCTGAAACTCGTTTGCGGGTTGCATCGCGCCATGAGCCTTGCCGTCGCCATCCAGATGGATCCCATCGAAGGGGTCAACATCGACGCCGACTCCACCTTCGCGCTGGCCGAGGCGGCGCAGGCGCGCGGGCACCGGCTCTGGCACTACCTGGTTTCGCAGCTGTCCTTCCGCGACGGCAGGCTGACCGCGCGGGCACGGCCGCTGACGGTTCGGCGCGTGCGCGGCGACCATGCGGTGCTGGGCTCGCCGGAGACCATCGACCTCGCGGCGATGGACGTCGTGCTGATGCGCCAGGATCCGCCCTTCGACATGGCCTACATCACGGCGACCCATCTGCTCGAGCATGTCCATCCGCGCACGCTGGTGGTCAACGACCCGGCACAGGTGCGCAACGCGCCGGAGAAGCTCTACGTCACCCATTTTCCCGAACTGATGCCGCCAACGCTGATCGCCTCGGATCCCGCCGAGATCGCGGCCTTCCGGCGCGAGCATCGCGACATCATCGTCAAGCCGCTGTTCGGGAACGGCGGTGCGGGCGTGTTCCATGTCGCGCCCGAGGACGAGAATCTCAACGCGCTGCTTGAGATGTTCACCCAGCGCTCGCGCGAGCCGGTGATCGTGCAGCGCTACCTGCCGGAGGTCCGCGCCGGCGACAAGCGCATCATCCTGATCGACGGCGAGGTCGGCGGCGGGTTGCTGCGCGTGCCGGCGCCGGGCGAGGCGCGCGCCAATCTCCATGTCGGTGGTACCGCGACCAGGACCGGTCTGACCCGGCGCGAGCACGAGATCTGCGAGCGGCTTGGACCGGAACTGCGCGCGCGGGGCCTGATCTTCGTCGGCATCGACGTGATCGGCGACTATCTGACCGAGATCAACGTCACCTCGCCGACCGGCATCCAGGAGATCGGCCGCTACGATGGCGTCGATCTTGCCGGCCGCATCTGGGACGCGATCGAGCGCCGGCGCTGAGCCGCGTCCGGCCGCGCTCAGGCGTCGCAGCGACGCCAGCGGCCGATGTCGAGATGCAGATGGCCCCGATGCTGCGGATCCGTCCGCGGCGTCAGCACGACATGGAAGACGGCGCAGGCCTCGCGGGCGACCTGACGCAGGAACGCGCCGCGCGGCCCCGGATCGTTCCAGTGCCGCGCGACGGTGACCAACGTCCCGTCGGCGATGTCGAAGCCCGCGATGTCGATCGCCAGCCCCACCGCATGCTCGGAACGCAGCCCGCGCGGATCGCCGTTGCGCTGGCGGCAGGCATAGCCGCCGTAATGCCGGATCCGCGCCAGCGGCGCACCGAAATGGCGCTGCGCCGCGGGTTGCAGCACCTCCTCCTCCAGCCGCAGCAGCCGCTCGGCGGTGGGACAGGCGATCTGCAGCGGCTGGTCGAGCGCGACGCGGCCGCGGGTCATCCGGACGGCGTCGCGCAGGCTGCAATCGCCCGGTCCCGTGCGGTCGGGCAATGCTTCGAACGCCGCCCCGGCGCGTAGCAGGGCGGGCGCGCAGGACGGCCCGCCGGTCGGAGCCGCGACCGTGGGTCCGGCGGGGGGGGCCGCGCTGGAACAGGCGGCAAGTGCCAGGGCGAGCAGGACGGCTATGCGTGGCATGCAGGGCGGGGCTCACGAACCGGATCGTCCGTGTCTATCCTGCTTCGGGGGTAGTCAGATAGAGTCTACCACGTGCGGGCGATGGCACGCGCTGGTTGCGTCGTCTAGCTTGTCGCATCCTGGAGTTGGGGCGGTTGGAAGGGTTGGCGATGACGGAGGCGAATTCGGGTTCCCGGCGGCGTGGCAAGCTTCCGGACGGAAATCCAGATCCGGTCGATGTCCATGTCGGGCTGCGGATCCGGCTGCGGCGCACCCTGATCGGGATGAGCCAGGAGCAATTGGCGGCGGCGCTCAACATCACCTTCCAGCAAGTGCAGAAATACGAGCGGGGCACCAATCGCATCTCCGCGTCCCGCCTCTATCAGGCGAGCCGCACGCTCGGTGTGCCGGTGTCCTGGTTCTTCGAGGAGCTGAGCGACAGCGCCGCCGCCGCCAGCGCCACGCCCGCGGTGGTAGCCGGCGAGCAGGAGGCAAGCGATCCGGACCGGCGCCTGCTGCGGCGGGAGACCATGGAGCTGGTCAGGGCCTATTACGGCATCGGGGATGTCCGCCTGCGCCGCCGTCTCTACGAGATGGCCAAGGCGATGCGCGGCTGAAGGCCGCGGCAGATGGCGGTCGGTCTGATCGACCCCGCGGGACATGCCACGGGCACGCTCGGGTCGAGTGCGATCGGAACGGGCAGGCATGGCTGCGGCGTCGCGGCGACGCGTCGCGCCGACGGCGGCGCGGGCGATACGGACAGCCTGGTGATCGATCATGGCTTCGTCGCGCTTGCGATGTGCGGTCGCGATGGCCTGCGGCTGCGGCTGCGGCCGTCGCGGGTCACGGGCGCGGCGCTGGCACGGGTCTGCTACGTCCTCGCCGATCGTCGGCCGGCGCGCGTCCTGGTCGCGCATTTCGCCGAAGACGTGCGGCAATGGCGCCACGAGATGTGCGGCGACTGGATGGATGCGCTCCGGCGCCTGGACGCCTTGTGCGCGCATCCAACGGTCCAGCGGCCTGCCTAGAGCAGTTTCCGGGCCGGACCTTAGCGGCGGTTGAAGAGGGCAGGTCAGCGACGCGCTGCGACGGCCTGTTGCTCGGTGAGCGCTTCGATATGATCGAACGCGCCGGCGCTCCGAAGCGCCGAGCGGGCCGACGCGGCGAGGCGGTCGCGGCATCGAGCCTGCCGGCATGTCGGGCCGCCGGCGGTTGTGCGCGTGTGGCTGCTGGCGTAGCCTCTCGGCGCTGCGTGGGCGCCGGGCGACACAGCCCCGCCCGGCCTGTGGCTCTGGAGGTGATCACATGCTTTATCCATCGATGTTTGCGCTCGCCATCGTCGCGACCACGGCGCTGATCGGGATCGACCAGGCCGGTGCGCAGGGCCCGGCGGGCGTGGTCGAACAGCGCATCGCTGCGATGAAGACGAACGGCGCGGCCATGCGCACGCTGGTACCGCTCGCGCGCGGCGAGGCCCCCTGGAACCAGGCAGCCGCGATCCAGGCGCTCGAGACGCTGCAGCGCAACGGCGAGCAGACCGTCGCGATGTTCCCGCGCGGTTCGGACGCAGCGTCCGGCGTCAAGACCGCGGCACTCGCCTCGATATGGGAGAAGGCTTCGGAATTCGCCGCGGCCGCCAAGGTCCAGACCGATGCCGCCGACGCGCTGCTCAAGGCCGCGCGGGCGAACGACGAGCAGGGCTTCAGGTCGGGCTTCGCCGCGATGGGCCGGTCCTGCGGCGGTTGCCACGAAGGCTTCCGCGCCAAGCAGTGAGCGCGCGGACCGGTGCGCGCCCGCGCGCGCGTTCGGGCGCTCGCGCCGCGCTCGCGCAGGTCGCCGCGCTGCTGCTCTGGCTGGCCGTGGCCCCGAGCGAGGCCCGCGCACAGGACGTGGCGCGGGGGGAATATCTGGCGCAGGCGGGCGGCTGCCTCGGGTGCCATGTCGAAGCGCGCGCTGGGGCGACGCCGTTCGCCGGCGGCCGGGCGCTGAAATCGCCGTTCGGGACGTTCTTCGGGCCCAACATCACGCCGCATCCCGAGGCCGGGATCGGACGCTGGACCGAGGCCGATTTCCGCCGCGCCATGCGCGATGGAAAACGTCCCGACGGGTCGCGCTACTTCCCGGCCTTTCCCTATGTCGCGTTCACGCGGATTTCCGACGCCGATCTGCGCGATCTCTGGGCCTATCTGCGCAGCCTTCCGCCCAGTCCGCAGCCAAACCGGCCGCACGACCTCTCCTTCCCGTACAATCTGCGCTTCGGGATGGTGTTCTGGAATCTCCTGCATTTCACGCCCGGCGCTATGCCGGACGGCAAGGGGCAGGCACCCGAGATGCGCGGCCGCTATCTGGCAGAAGCGCTGGGCCATTGCGGCGAATGCCACACGCCGCGCGGCCGGACCGGTGGATTGCGCCGCGACGCCAGCTATGGCGGCGCGACGATGAACGGCGCGAAGGTGCCCGCCATCACCCCCGAACGGCTGGGGCGATGGAGCGCAGGGGACCTCGCCGAATTCCTGTCCTCGGGCATGACCCCAGATGGCGACTTCGCCGGCGGCGAGATGGCCGAGGTCATCCGCAACTCGACCGGCAAGCTGACGGCGGAGGACCTTGCCGCCCTCGTCGCATATCTGCGCGCGCCGAAGCAGCGGTGACGTGGCGAAGGACCTATCAGATCCGCGGAGGTTCCGATGACGCTCAAGCTCTTCTACGCCCCGGGCGCCTGCTCGCTCGCGCCGCATATCGCCCTCGAGGAGACCGGCGCCGCCTTCGAACCGGTCCGGCTGGCGCTGGCGAACAACGAGCAGCGCAGCCCCGGCTATCTGGCGATCAATCCCAAGGGTCGCGTGCCGACGATCGCCGATGGCGACATCGTGATCACCGAGAACCCGGCCGTGCTGCGCTATATCGCGCGCCGCTTTCCGGCCGCCGCGCTGTGGCCGGACGACGACGCGGCGCTCGACGCGCGCTGTCTCGAATGGTGCGCCTGGATGGCGAGCACGATCCATGTCGCCTACGCCCATATCCGCCGCGTCGAGCGCTATGCCGACGAGGCCGCCGCGCGCATCGAGGTCGCGCGCAAGGGCCGCGAGACGACGCGTCAGCTGTGGAACGACATCGAGACGCGGCTCGGCGGACGGCATTGGGCGCTGGGCACGCGCTACTCGGTGGCTGATCCCTATCTGCTCGTCTTCTGGACCTGGGGCCGCGGACCGGTGCTGGGCTATGACATGGCGCGCGACTTCCCGAACTGGACCGCGCATGCGCGCCGCATGGCCGAGCGCCCCGCGGTCCAGCGCGCCTTCGCCCGCGAGGAGCTTGCATTGCCGGCGTGACGGAAGGACCGCGGGCAGGCCGGGTTTCGCCTTCCCCTGCCGCTTGGATCCACCACAGGCGTCCGAGACGCGATACGACGAGGCGCGTTCGCCGCCGGGAGACGGCCGGCATGAACCATTTCCAGGCCACTGGCGTGGCTGAAGCCCTGGCGAAGACGATGGTCGTCGAACCGACAAGCCGCGCGGATCTCGTTCGCCTCGACGCACGCCTCGAGGGGCGGATCGCCGCGCTGCGGACCGACATGCGGTTCGAGTTCGCGAAGATCCGCGGCGAAATGGAGGCCGGCTTCGCCGCGGTGAAATTCGAGCCGCTGCGCTGGATCCTGCCGATCGTCCTCGCCCAGCCGGCGATGACCATCGGATTGCCCGTCAGGCTGCGGCCCTGATCATGCCCGTCGCGCGGTCCGGAACGGACCGTGCTCGCGCACGCGGGCGCCCAGGGCCATGACCGGCGGGATCATTTCCACCCCGCCCTATCCATGATCTGCAGCGCGCGAGCATTGTTGGCGGCATAGACCTGGGCGTTGAGACGGTCCTCGCGGAAGCCGCCGAATTCGGCCAGCACTGCGGGCGGCTTGATACCTTCGACCACCGGATACTCGGAGTTGCCTTCGGCGAAATGCGCCTGCGCCTGCGGGCCGACGAGATACTCAAGGAAACGGATCGCCGCTTCGCGGTTGCGCGCGCTGACGGTGACGCCGCCACCCGAGATGTTGATATGCGTGCCCCGGTCCTGCTGGTTGGGATGGATGACGGCCACCTTGGCGGCCACAGCGCGATCGGCCTCGTTGCGCGATCGAATCAGGTTTGCCAGGTAATAGCTGTTGCTGACCGCGTAATCCGCCTCGCCCGCAGCGACGGCCTTGATCTGATCCGTGTCGCCACCGCGCGGCGGGCGCGCAAAATTCGCGACGAGGCCGCGGCACCATGTCTCCGTCCTTTCCTCGCCCATCGCAGCGAGCATCGCGCCGGTCATCGACTGGTTGTAGACATTGGTCGAGGAGCGGATGGCGACGCGTCCTTTCAGTTTGGGAACGGCGAGCGCCTCGTAGGTAGGCGCCTCCTCCGGCGCGCCGCGACCCTTCGCGAACACGATCACCCGCGCGCGCTTCGACAACCCGAACCAATGCCCCTGCGGATCGCGCAGATGCGCGGGCACCGCAGCCTCGAGCACAGGCGACGACACGGGCTGCAGCAGGCCCGCGACGCGAGCGCGCTCGATCCGGCCGGCATCGACGGAGATGAAGAGATCGGCGGGGCTGTTGGCACCCTCGGCGCGCATGCGCTCGATCAGTGGATCGGCATCGGCCTCGATGC
>JBIKXN010000160.1:0-7613 GCA_044355765.1 Alphaproteobacteria bacterium | reverse complement strand
TCCTTGACGTCGACGGCGAAGGCGCTGGCGGTCGCGCCGGAAGCGGCGATTTCGGCCACCGCCGCCGCGGACTTGGTCGCGTCGCGGCCGGCGACGACGATCGCCGCGCCATGCGCCGCGAGGCCGCGCGCCATGCCGAGGCCGATGCCGCCATTGCCGCCGGTGACGATCGCCACCTTGCCGCGCAGATCGAAGAGGGGCTTCATTGATGACTCCGTCGTTCCTGGAAGGGCGCCGCGACCGGGCGCGTCATTGCCGCTCGGCCCAGCCGATCAGCCGCTGCATGAAGGTCTCGCAGGCCGCAAGCTGCGACTTGGCGAGGAACTCGTTGGGCTGGTGCGCCTGGGCGATATCGCCCGGTCCGCAGATCGCGGTCGGGATCCCGGCGGCGCGGAAGATGCCGGCCTCTGTGCCGTAGGGGACGGCATAGGTGCGGTTGCCGCCCGACCAGGCGAGCGCCAGCTGCGTCGCTTCCTCGTTCTGCTCCGGCAGCAGCCCGGGGATCGCCGAACGACGGACGGTCTCGATTTTCGCGGCTGGGTGACGGGCGCGCATGCGCGGCAGCAGGACGTCGTCCAGCCAGGTGCGCGCGCGGCGCTCCAGCTCCCACTGGTCCTCGCCAGGCGTCGTGCGATAGCCCCAGAGCAGGACGCATTCCCGGGCCAGGATGTTGCCCGCGGTGCCGCCCGAGATGGTGCCGACATTGATTGTCGTGTGCGGCGGCGTCAGATCGATGTCGGTGCGCGGACGGGCCGCGAACTCGTCCTGCGCCACGTTCAGCCAGTGGATGAACTCGCCCGCGAAATGGATCGCGCTGACGCCCAGATGCGTCATCGAGGAATGCGCCTCGAAGCCGGTGAAGGTCGTGTAGAAGGTGGTCGCGGTGTTCTGCGCGTTGACCACGCCCATCATCGTCGGTTCGCCGACGATGCAAGCGCGCGGACGCGGCAGCTGGGCGGCGAGGCGCTCGACCAGGCGCAGCGCGCCGAAGCAGCCGACCTCCTCGTCGTAGCTGAGCGCGATGTGGATGGGCACCTTGAGCGCGGCCGCCTTGAATTTCGGTACCAGCGCCAGGACGACGGCCGAAAAGGCCTTCATGTCGCAGGTGCCGCGGCCATAGAGATTGCCGTCGGCCTTCTCGGTCAGCGTCCAGGGATCGGTGTCCCAGGGCTGTCCGTCGACCGGTACCACGTCGGTATGTCCGGACAGGACGATCCCGCCAGGCAGCTTCGGGCCGATCGTGGCGATCAGGTTGGACTTCTTGCCATCCTCGTTGGGCACCAGCTCGGATGCGATGCCATGGCCTGCCAGATAGGCGCGGACATGGTCGATGAGCTCGAGGTTCGAATTGCGCGAGGTGGTGTCGAACGCCACCAGCCGGCGCAGCATCTCGAGCGACGTGACGGTTTCCGCGGCCATGCTGATCCTCTCGGGCGCTTGCAGGTCTGAGGCTGCGACACTCCCACGCGGACGCGCCCTCGGTCCACCGGATCGGATGGGGATTGCCGGGCACCCCGCGCGGGGATAACGCTACAAGGGCTGCATCCGGGTTTCCGGGCGCGCATCCTTGGGGAGGAAATGCCATGAAGACTTCGAGAAGGACCGTCATCGGCACCGGACTGGCCGTGGGCGCGCTCGCGGCGGGCGCAGGGGGACGCGCCGCCGCACAGGCGGCGCGCGGCAAGGTGCTGCGCTTCGTCCCGGAATTCGACCTGCGCGTGCTGGACCCGATCGCGAACACCGGGCTGTCCACGTTGCAGCACGGCTACATGATCTACGACACGCTTTTCGCCATGGACTCGCGCTTCGTCGCGCGGCCGCAGATGGTCGACCGCCACGAGATCAGCGCCGACGGCAGGGTCTACGATTTCGCGCTACGCGACGGGCTGTCGTTCCACGATGGTACGCCGGTGCGCGCGCGCGACTGCGTCGCCTCGATCCGGCGCTGGGCCGCGCGCGACGTCATGGGCCGCGGCATCAACGACCGCATCGCCGCGCTCGACGCGCTCGACGACAAGCGCTTCCGGCTGACGCTGCGCGAGCCCTATCCCATCGTCATCGACGCGCTCGCCAAGATCTCCGGCAGCCCGTGCTTCATCATGCGCGAGAAGGAGGCCTCGACCGATCCGGCGACCCCGATCACCGAGACGATCGGTTCGGGGCCGTTCCGGCTGGTGCGCGAGGAATTGCAGCCCGGCAACCGCATCGTCTATGCCCGCAACGAGGCCTATGTGCCGCGCAGCGAGCCCGCTGACGGCTATGCCGGCGGCAAGGTCGTCCGCGTCGACCGCGTGCACTGGCACATCGTCGCCGATCCGGAGACGCAGGTGCAGGCGCTGATCGCGGGCGAGATGGACATCGTCAACACGCCGGCGCTCGACCTGCTCGGCCGCCTGCGCGCCGCGCCCGGCGTGGCGGTGAAGATCGTCGATGCGCAGGGCTGGATGCCCTATATCCGTCCCAACCACCTGCATAAGCCGTTCAACGATGTGCGCGCCCGCCGCGCGCTGGCCCTGCTCGCGAGCCAGGCCGACTATCTGAGCGCGGCCGCCGGCGACCGCGAGAACTGGAAAGCCTGCCATGCCTTCATGGTCTGCGGGTCGCCCAATGGCAGCGAGGGCGGCATGGACGCCTATCGCCAGCCCAATCTGGACCGCGCCCGCGAGCTGATGCGCGAGGCCGGGTACAACGGCGAGCCGATCGTCGTGCTGCATCCGACCGACAACGCCATCCTCGGCGCCGTGACCGAGGTGACGATCGCGCAGCTGCGGCGCATCGGCGTGAACGTGCGCGCCGAGACCGGCGACCTCGCGACCCTGTTCGCGCGGCGCGCGCGGCGCGAGGATCCGCTGCAGGGCGGGTGGCACATCTTCCACACGCGCTCGCTGGGCCTCGAGCTCAACACGCCCTTGACCAGCTTCGCGCTGGCGAGCCCCTGCGGCAGGGACGCGAGCGGCAACCAGCTGGGGTGGTTCGGCTGGGCCTGCGACCAGCCGCTCGAGGATCTGCGCAATCAATGGGCGATGGCGACGACGCCCCAGGCGCGGCGCGCCGCGGCGGAGGCCATCCAGATGCGCGCGGCAGAGACGATGCCCTTCGTCCCGCTGGGGCAGATGTTCACGCCGATCGCCCATCGGCGCAACGTGACGGGCATCATCGAGATGCCGGTGCCCGTTCTCTGGAACGCCGACATCGCCTGAACGCGCGCCGGCGGGCGGGACCCGGACAGGGCCCCGCCCGCGGTTGCGGCGGCCGCGCCGTCAGCGCGGCTGCGGCGGGTAGGGATGCCGGGCGTGGAACGCGTGCACGCCCTTCTCGTAGACGCGATGGACCATCGGTTCGAAGGTCTCGATCGGCAGGTGCTCGTAGGAGCCGTCGAAGCAGTTCATGTCGTAGAGTTCGCAGAACCGCATCGCCGGCTCGAAATACGGGTGCCCGCGGAAACGCTCGCAAGCGGTCTTGTCGAATTTCGAGTTGTCTCGGAACGAGAGCTGGAAGATCTGGTGGTTCGCCACCACCCAGTGGTTCTCTTCCGACACGTGGTAGCGCAGCAGATCGCCCGCGCTCTTGTCGTGGTTGTAGGGGTTCAAGTCCTGGGTCACGTCGTGAAGCAGGCAGCAGACGATGTACTCCTCGGTCTCGCCGGCCTGCAGCGCGCGCGTCGCGGCCTGCAGCGAGTGCTGGTAGTTGCTGACCTGCCAGCCATGGGCCGGCACGTCCTTCTGCGAGCGCAGCAGCGCCATCACCGCGCGGCCGGCATCCCGCTCGATCGCCTCGCGGCCGAGCCGCGTGACGTATTCCCAATCCTGCTCGGTGGCTTCCCGGAAGCTGCGCGCGGCCACTGCCGGCGCCGAGTGCACGATGCCCATGGACGATCCCCTTCGCTGACGCGACGCGCTCACGCTAGCACCGCGCCCGGCGGCGTGCAAAATCCGGCGATCTGCTAGATTGGCGTGGGCGTGCAGGGAGGGGACGGCATGATCAAGTCAGGCGATTCGACGATCTGGACCGAGATCGACTACGACCGGCCGGGCAAGCAGGTCGGACGGCTGCATCTGCCCTATTCGGTGACGCGCTCGGCCTACGGCAACATCGACATCCCCATCGCGGTGATCGCCAACGGCGACGGACCGACCGTGCTGCTCATGGCCGGCAATCACGGCGACGAATACGAGGGGCAGGTTACGATGGTGCGCCTGATCCGCGATCTGCAGCCCGCCGACCTGCGCGGGCGGGTGATCGTGGTGCCGGCCGCCAATCTGCCCGCGGCGATGGCCGGGGCGCGCGTCTCGCCGCTCGATGCCGGAAATCTCAATCGCGCTTTTCCGGGGATCCCAAACGGGACGCCGACCTGGCAGATCGCGCATTACATCGACACCGTGCTGGTGCCGAAATGCGATGCGTGGCTCGACCTGCATTCGGGCGGCAGCTCGCTGCACTACCTGCCCTTCGCCGCCTACTACCAGACCGGCGAGGACGCAGCGCTCGACGCCAAGGCCGAGGCGATCATGCGGGCGTTCGGGGCACCACGCAGCGTGCGGGTCACCGCCGCGCCCGACGACCGTCTTGCCGCCGCCTCGGGACACCGGCGCAAGATCCCCTATCTGGGCGGCGAGTATGGCGGCACGGGGTCTGTCGATCCCGATGGGGTCTCGATCACCTATGACGGTACCCTGCGCGTCCTCGCGCATCTCGGCGTTCTGGCGACGGATCGCTTCGCGCTGCCGCCCGCCGCCGCGACGCGGGTGATGGAACTCGGCGGCCACGACTACTACGTGCTGGCGCCCGAAGCCGGGCTGTTCGAGCCGGCCGCGCGGCTGGGCGACACCGTGCGCGGTGGCCAGCTCTGCGGAACGGTCCATTTCGTCGACAACCCCGAGCGTCCGGGCGTGCCGGTCTTCTTCAAGCGCGACGGCGTCGTCGTGTGCAAACGCCATTTCGGCCGGGTCGAGCCGGGCGATTGCGTCGCGCATCTGGCGACCGACGCCTGACGCGCGTTCGCGTGGGGTCCCACTTTCGTCCCACCATGAAAGTGGGATGTTTTGTGGTTGGATCCCGGTGGCAACCGGGCTGAAATAATCGGCCTAGGGGCGGCGGGAGGCCGCCCCAGGGGGCCGGATTGGACGCATCGACGCTGCTCGAAGACATCGGCGCCTATTGCCGGCGCACCGGGATGGCCGAGACGACCTTCGGGCGGCTGGCGGTCAACGACGGCAAGTTCGTCGACCGGTTGCGTTCGGGCGGCCGGGTGACCTCCGCCACCCTCGCGCGCGTCCAGGGCTATATCGCCGCCAATGTCGCCGGGGCGACCGGCCGCGGCGTGGTGGTCGCCAGGCGCGGGCGCGAAACCGTCGCGGTGCCGCCGAAGCCTGCCGTCGCGACCGGCGCCCCGCCGCCGGCGGGGTTTCGGTTCTTCGACAACCGGCAGAAATACCTGCTGTTCGTGAACACCTGCAGCGAGAAATGGGTGATCGCGCAGCGCGTGGCGCTGGAACTGGCCAATCTGCATCCGCGACCGCCGGCGCTGCGGCTCTTCGACGCCGGGGTCGGCGACGGCACCGTGCTGACCCGGGCGATGCGCGCGATGCACCACCGCTTTCCCGCGATGCCCTTCCACATCGTCGGCAAGGAGATCAGTCTCGAGGATATCCGGCTGACGCTGGAAAAGATGCCGGATAGGTTCTTCGAGCATCCGGCGACCGTGCTGGTCCTGACCAATCTCAACTATGCCGAAGCGCCCTGGCTGATGCCGGCTTCGGTCGCGGCCGCCACAAGCCTGATCTGGCACGAGGCCCCGCTCGAGGGGACGACCGCGGCCGAGTTCGAGGACCAGATCACCGGGCTGCAGGGCTTCCTCGCCGAGAACTGGCGCGCCCATGTCAGCGCCAAGAGCGGCAACCCGGTCTACGAACGTCCGGTCGTGCTGGTGCTCTATCGCGCCGACCATCGTTTCCTGCTCGACCAGGTGATCCCGCGACGCGGCGCGACGCGCGCCGACTACGATCTCGTCATCGCCTCGCAGCCCTACCGCGCCCGCTCGCCGCTGGAGTTCAAGGCGCGCCGGGTGGTCGCGCCGCTCGCACGGGCGCTCGGGCCCGGCGGCCGGCTGCTCGGCGTGCAGTCGCATGGCGGCGATCCAGGGCTCGAGATCGTCCAGCGCATCTGGCCCGGCGAGAACCCGTTCATCCACGGCCGTCATGCGCTGCTCAAGGCCGTCAAGACCGAACTCGGCGCAGCCGCGCGCGGGCTCAACTTCAGCGCCTATGCCGATGCGCGCGCGCTGTTCCGCTACCACATGCACACGCTGCCAAACGAGATCGGGTCGTCGATCGGCACCTCGACCCTGTTCGCGGCCTGGAACGCCGCGATCTACGTCGCGCAGATCGAGGATGCGCGGCTCGAAGTCGCGATCGGCGACGGCCGCTATCTCGATGCGACGCGCGACGTCCTCGCGCGCCACGGTGCCCTCTGGTTCTGGGATGAATCCTATGTCGTTTCCCGCAAGCGCGACTGAACCCGCTCCCCACGCCCTGCTCGCCGGCGCGTCGATCGAGATCGCGCCGCGCGACCATGCCGGACTCGCGGCGGCATGCGACCTGCTGCCGCCGGGCAGCGCGGTGTTCCTGCCCTGGATCGCTGGCGAGACGCATCACCTCAGCGTCGATGCGGCACGTCTGCTCGCGCGCCGCGGTCTGGAGCCGGTTCCCCATGTGGCCGCGCGGTTCCTGTCGGGCTACACGCAGCTTGGCGACTTCCTGGCGCGGCTGGCCGGCGAGGCGGGGACGCGCGGCGCGATGCTGGTCGGCGGCGATCGGGATCATCCGCTGGGCGCGCTCGACTCGGGGCGGACGGCTTTGGAGACCGGGCTGTTCGCCCGCCATGGTTTCCGGCATCTCGGGCTGCCGGCCTATCCCGAGGGCAACCCGCGCATCGGCGCGCCCGCGCTCGATGCCGCCTTGCGCGCGAAACTCGCCCTGGCGGCCGAGCAGGGCATCGCGGCGCGCATCGTCACGCAGTTCTGCTTCGAGGCCGCGCCGATCCTCGACCTGCTGCGGCGCCTGCGCGCAGCGGGCATCGCGGCACCCGTGCGGATCGGCATCGCCGGTCCGGCGAGCCTCGCGGCCCTGATGAAATTCGCCCTGCGCTGCGGCGTCGGCAATTCGGTGCGCGCGCTGGCGCTGCACGGGGCGGCGATCGCGCGGCTGACCGCGACCCGCGATCCGTCGCCGGTGCTCGATGGCCTGGCTGCCGGGTTCGCGGCCGAGCCGGCGCTGGCGACCGGCGGCATCCATGTCTTCGCCTTCGGCGGTGCCGCGCGCACGGCGCTCTGGCTGCGCGGCCAGGGTTGACGCGGGCGAGCGGCGCCGCCTCAGCGGCGAACGCGCAGCTGCGAACCGGCCGCCGCGAAGCGCGCGTCGATCGCGTCGAGATCGATCAGCCCGGCCGGATCTTCCCTTCGCGGCTGGGTGCCGAGAAAGGGCGCGCGGTCGCGACGCCAGATCCGCAGGAGACGTTCGAGTTCGTCGAGCGGCCGCGCGTGGTCGTCGGCCCGGATGCAGATGTCCGGAAAATCCTCCGTCGTCGTCAGGCGCAGCGCCGCGGATTGCTGGCCG
>JBIKXN010000158.1:0-7663 GCA_044355765.1 Alphaproteobacteria bacterium | reverse complement strand
CCGCGACGCGCTGCGCGCCGAGCTCGAGCATCTCTTCGCCGGCCGCGACGCGGTGGAACTGGCGGACGCGCTTGCCCGCAACGGCGTCCCGGCGGGGGCGGTGATGGACGTGGCCGAGGTGATGGCGCACCCGCATACGCGCGAACGCGACATGGTGGTCGAGGACGGCGCCTATCGCGGGACGGGCATCCCGATCAAGATGTCGCAGAGCCGTCCGGCCCTGCGCTGGGCACCGCGTCCGTTCAACGCCGACGGCCCCGAGGTGCTGCGCGAGGCGGGGTATTCCGACGCCGAGATCGCGGCGCTGCAGGCGAGCGGCGTGTCGCCGGCGGCGCGGCGCAAGGGCGGCGGCGAATGAGCGCCGAGATCGTCAATCTGCGCCGGGCGCGCAAGGCCGCGTCGCGCGACGCCGACGCGCGCGCAGCGGCGGCGAACCGAGCCCGGCACGGCCAGACCAAGTCGGCGCGCGATGCGACGCGCGCCCAGGCGGATCTGGCGTCGCGGCGGCTCGACGGCAGCAAGCTCTCGCGCCGTCCTGACGCCGAGGACTGAGACCATGACCCGCAAGCTGCATGTGAGCGAAACGGAACTGGCGCAGCGCCGCGCGCGCGCCTGCGCTGCGCTGCGCGCGGCCGGCCTCGACGGGCTGCTCTGCTTCCGCCAGGAGAGCATGTACTGGCTGACCGGCTACGACACGTTCGGTTTCGTCTTCTTCCAATGCCTCCACCTGTCCGCCGATGGCGGCATGACGCTGCTGACGCGCGCGCCGGATCGTCTGCAGGCCGCGCAGACCTCGGTGATCGACGACGTTCGCATCTGGATCGATGCGCCGGACGCGGCTCCGGCGAGCGCGCTGCGGTCGATCCTCGAGGAGAAGGGATGCCGCGGCACGCGGCTGGGCGTCGAGTGGGAGGCCTATGGCCTGACCGCGCGCAACGGCCAGCGCCTGACGGCGGCGCTGGACGGCTTCTGCACGCTTGCCGACGCTTCTGACCTGATCTCCCGGCTGCGCGTGACGAAGAGCCCGGCGGAACTCGCCTTCGCGCGCCGCGCGGCCGAGCTCGCGGACGGGGCGCTCGCCGCGGGCGCCGCGCTGGCGCGTCCGGGCGCCGACGAGGGCGAGATCCTGGCAGCGATGCAGGCGGAGGTGCTGCGCGGGGGTGGCGACGAGCCGGCCAACGAGCAGATCATCGGCTCGGGGCCGCATGCGCTGCTGTGCCGGACGCATACCGGACGTCGGCGTCTCGACGCCCGGGACATGCTGACCGTCGAGTTCGCGGGCGCCTATCGCCACTACCATGCGGCGCTGATGCGCACCTTCGCGATCGGACGGCCGGATCCGCGGCTCGTCGACATGCACAAGGCGAGCGTCGACGCCCTGCTTGCGTGCGAGGAGGCGCTGCGACCGGGACGACCGATCGGCGAGGTCTTCGCGGCCCATGCCCGCGTGCTGGACGCCGCCGGCTATCGCGAGATGCGCATGAATGCGTGCGGCTACTCGCTCGGGTCGACCTTCGCGCCGAACTGGATGGACTGGCCGATGTTCTACCGCGGCCAGCCCTACCTCGCGGAGCCGGGGAACGTGTTCTTCATCCACATCATCGTGTTCGACGCGGTCGCCGGCCTGGCGATGACGCTCGGCCGGACCAGCGAGGTGACGCAGAGCGGATCGCGTCCGCTTTCATCGGCACCGCTCGATTTCGCGCTTGGCTGAAGGCGTCAGAACGGCAGTCGCAACCGGCGCGAGATCTCGCCGACGATGCCGCGCCGGAAGGCCATCACGCAGACGACGAAAATCACGCCCTGGACGATGGTGACCCATGCGCCGAAATGCGCCAGGTAGTTCTGCATCGTCACGATCGTGAGCGCGCCCACCAGCGGGCCGAAGATGGTGCCGAGGCCGCCCACCAGGGTCATGAGGACCGCCTCGCCCGACATCGACCAATGCACGTCGCTCAGCGAGGCGAGCTGGAACACCAGCGCCTTCATCGACCCGGCCAGCCCCGAAAGCCCGGCCGAGATCACGAAGGCGAGCAGTTTGTAGCGGTCGGCGCGGTAGCCGAGGCTGATCGCGCGCGGCTCGTTCTCGCGGATCGCCTTCAGCACCTGGCCGAAGGGCGAGTGAACGATCCGGTGGATGAGCAGGAACGCGGCGAAGCAGACCGTGGCGACGAAACCGTACATGGCGAGGTTGGAGTTCAGGTCGACGATCCCGAGCAGGCGTCCGCGCGGGACCGCCTGAATGCCGTCTTCTCCGCCCGTGAACGGGGCCTGCAGGCAGAAGAAGAAGATCATCTGCGCCAGCGCCAGCGTGATCATGGCGAAATAGATGCCCTGCCGGCGGATCGCCAGCAGCCCGAAGACGAGACCCAGCGTGGTCGCGGTCGCGGTGCCGGCCAGGATCGCGAGCTCGGTCGGCAGCCCCCACACCTTGGCCGAATGCGCGGTCACATAGGCGGCGCTGCCCAGGAACGCCGCATGCCCGAACGAGACGAGCCCGGCATAGCCGAGCAGCAGGTTGTAGGCGGATGCATAGAGCGCGAAGCACAGCGCCTTCATCAGGAATACGGGATAGGCGAGGAACGGCGCGACGACGAGCAGGACCGCGAGCAGCGCGAAGGCGAGGCGCTGATGGGACGGCATGCGCGAGACGTCGGTCGGGGGGAGGGCGGGGGCTTCGCCGGCCATGTCACGCCGTCCGTCCGAACAGGCCGGCCGGCTTGATCAGCAGCACGACGGCCATGATCACGAAGATCACCGTGCTCGACGCCTCCGGATAGAAGACCTTGGTCAATCCCTCGACGACGCCGAGCGCGAAGCCGGTGACGATCGACCCCAGGATCGATCCCATGCCACCGATGACGACGACGGCGAAGACGACGATGATGATGTTCGCGCCCATCTGCGGGCTGACCTGGTAGATCGGCGCCGCCAGCACCCCGCCGAGCGCGGCGAGCGCGACGCCGAAGCCGTAGGTCAGCATGATCATCCGCGGCACGTCGATGCCGAAAGCCTGGACCAGCGCCGGATTCTCGGTGGCGGCGCGCAGATAGGCGCCGAGCCGGGTGCGCTCGATGACGAACCAGGTTCCGAGGCAGACGACGATCGACACGACGACCACCCAGGCGCGATAGGCCGGCAGGCGCATGAAGCCGAGATCGATCGGCCCGAAGGCCTGGATCTCGGCAGGTATCCGGTAGGGCAGTCCCGAGGCGCCGAACTCGTTTCGGAAAAGCCCCTCGACGATCAGCGCCATGCCGAATGTGAGCAACAGGCCGTAGAGATGATCGAGCTTGTAGAGATGGCGCAGGAACAGCCGTTCCATCGCGACCCCGGTGGCACCGACGACGATCGGCGCCACGAGCAGCGCCCACCAATAGCCGAACCCGAGCTTGTTCAGCAGCAGCCAGGCAACGAAGGCGCCCATCATGTACTGCGCGCCGTGCGTGAAATTCACGATGTTGAGCATGCCGAAGATCACCGCGAGGCCCAGGCTCAGGAGCGCATAGAACGCGCCGTTGACCAGGCCGATCGTGATCTGCCCGTAGAGCTGGATCGGCGAGATCGAATGGCCGAGGAACTCGATCATGTCCATGTCTCGGGTGCCGCGTCTGGCGGCGGCGGTGCGGCGGGCGGCATCGCTGGTCCTTTCCTGGCGGCGGGCACGCGGCTCAGACCCCGAGATAGTCGTGGAGCCGCGGCATGCTGGCGTCCAGATGCGCGTTGGCGATCATGTCGACCACGCGGCCGTGCTCCATCACGTAGTGCCTGTCGGCCACCGTCGCCGCGAAGCGGAAATTCTGCTCGACCAGCAGGATGGTGAAGCCTTCGCGCTTGAGGTCGCGGATCGTCGCGCCGATCTGCTGGATGATCACCGGCGCGAGACCTTCGGTTGGTTCGTCGAGCAGGAGCAGCCGCGCGCCGGTGCGCAGGATGCGGGCGATGGCCAGCATCTGCTGCTCGCCGCCGGACAGCTTGGTGCCCTGGCTGCGCAGCCGCTCGCGCAGGTTAGGGAACAGCGCGAAGATCCGTTCCAGGGAAAGGCCGCCCGGGCGCACGACCGGCGGCAGCATGAGGTTTTCCTGGACGTCGAGCGAGGCGAAGATGCCGCGCTCCTCGGGGCAGAAGGCGATGCCCGCCCGCGCGATGCGGTTCGACGGCCAGGCGATCGTCTCTCGCCCCTCGAACAGCACCGAACCGGCGCGGCGGCCGACGATGCCCATGATCGACTTGAGCGTCGTCGTCTTGCCTGCGCCATTGCGTCCGAGCAGCGTCACCACCTCGCCGTCGCGCACCTCGATGTCGACGCCGTGCAGGACATGCGATTCCCCGTACCAGGCCTCGAGCCCGGCGACCTGCAGCATGGCGGGCGCCGTCGCCTCAGCCACCGGCGGCGCTCCCCAGATAGGCCTCGACCACGCGCGGATCGCGCGAGACCTCGGCATAGGGACCTTCGGCGAGGATCTCGCCGCGCGCGAGCACCGTGATGCGGTCGCACAGCGCGGCGACGACCGAAAGATTGTGCTCCACGATGAGCACCGTCCGGTCGGCCGCCACGCGCTTCACCAGCGCGGTGATGCGCGCGACGTCCTCGTGGGTCATGCCGGCCGTCGGCTCGTCGAGCAGCATCATCTCGGGCTCGAGCGCCAGCGTCGTCGCGATCTCCAGCGCGCGCTTGCGGCCATACGGCAGTTCGACGGCGGGCGCGTCGACGAATTCCGCCAGACCGACATCCTGGATCAGTTGGCGGGCGCGTTCGTGGAAGCGCACAAGCGCGGACTCGGGTCGCCAGAAGTCGAAGGAACCGCCGCGCGCGCGCTGCAGCGCGATTCGCACGTTCTCGAGCACCGTCAGGTGGGGGAAGACGGCCGAGATCTGGAACGACCGCACCAGCCCCATGCGGGCGATGTCGGCGGGCTTGGCGGCGGTGATGTCGCGGCCCCTGTAGAGGATCCGGCCGCGCGTCGGCGCCAGGAACTTGGTCAGGAGATTGAAGCAGGTGGTCTTGCCGGCGCCGTTCGGTCCGATCAGCGCGTGGATGCTGCCGCGACGCACGCGCAGCGCGACGTCCTTCACGGCGACGAAGCCGCGGAACTCCTTCGTGAGCCCTTCCGTCTCGAGTATCGCCTCGTCGCTGCGCATGGGCGGGGGCGCTCCGATCGCGTCGCGTTGCGCAGGCGGGGACCCTGCCCTAGAGGCGCGCCGCCAAGATCCGGGTTGCGCGTCAGGCGCGGTCCCGTTGCCGTTGGCCGGGGATGGTGGGCGCTGCTGGGATTGAACCAGCGACCCCCGCCGTGTGAAAGCGGTGCTCTGCCGCTGAGCTAAGCGCCCATCGACCGGCGAACGGCGGGCGGATATAAGGATGCTCGTCGGGGTGTGTCAAGGAACCGGGCAGCCGGACCTCGCCGGTCCGGACGATCCGGCGCGAAGGATTTCCCCATGTCGTGGCGCTTGCGATTTCTCGTCCTTTCGGTCCTGACGGCGCTGTTCGGCGCGTCAAACGGCGCGTGCGCCGAAGAAAAGCGCCTGACGGCCGCCTACGACATCTTCACGGGCGGGCTCCGCGCCGTCGAAATGGATATCGACCTGGGCATCGACGGCGACGGGTATGCCATCGAGGCGCGGCTGCGGACCCGGGGCATCTTCGGCACGCTGTTTCCCTGGGAGCAGGTCAACCGGGTGGCCGGGACCATCTCCCGGAGTGTCGCTTTGCCGACCCGCTTCGAGCAGCGCGGCAAGTTCCGGCGCCAGGAGCGGAGCGTCGAGATCGCATACGAGGCAGGCAAGGTCCTGCGGTTCAGGACCCTTCCGACGGGCGAAGAGGACGCCGATCGCGAGCCGCTGGCGCTCGCCGAGGTCGACAGCGCGCTCGATCCGCTCACCGGCATCGTCCTGCTGCTGCTGCGCATCGGCAGCGGCGGCGATTGCGCCGGCGGCTACGATGGCTTCGACGGTCGACGCCTGTTCCGGATCGAAGTCTCGGATGCCGGAACCGAGACTGTTCTCGCGTCGCTGCCCGGGGGCGGATCGGCCGATCGTCCGGCGCGGATCTGCGACTTCGTCTATCGCCAGACCGGGGGGTTCGCGCGCCGCGTCACCTGGGGGCCGGACCGGCAACGCGAGCCGCGGCCGGGACGGTTCTGGCTGGTCCAGGTGGAGCCTGGGGGCGCCGCGGTTCCGGTCCGTATGGAACTCGAGAACAGCTGGGGCCGCATGATCGCCCAGCTACGGGACATCGGTCCCGGCCGCTGAGCCTGGGCCGGTCACGAGCGCGAGCAGGTCCGGCAGGGCGTCGACGACATGGTCGGCGCCGATGTCGCGCGCCGGCACCGGCGTGTAGCCGAAGCTGACGAGAGCGACGCGGACGCCTGCGGCACGGGAGGCGGCGTGGTCGACCGGCGAATCGCCGACGAACAGCGCCTCCGCGGGCCGCACGCCCAGTCCGGCGAGGCAGCGCAGCACCGGCTCGGCGGCCGGTTTACGGACCCCGTCGCCGCCGACCACGTTCGCGAAGAAGCCGCCGATACCGAGGGCATCGAGGATGCGCCGGGTCGCGCGATCTGGCTTGTTGGTGCACAGGCCCAGGGCGAGGCCGCGCTCGGCCAGCGTCGCCAGGGTCTGGACGGCGCCAGGAAATGGACGGGTCAGCCGGACCAGCCGTTCCTCGTAGAGTGCGACGAATTGAGGGACCAGGTCCTCCAGCGGGCGGTCCAGGCCTCCCCGGACGGCGAAGCCGCGCTCGACCAGACGCGCGGCGCCTTCGCCGATCATGGTCCTGCCGGCTGCGAGCCCGACCGCCGCCCTTCCATGCGCCTCGAGCAGCGAGTCGAGCGCGCCGATCAGGTCGGGCGCGCTGTCGACCAGGGTGCCGTCGAGGTCGAAGACGACGGCGCGCAGCGGGGCGGGGGCGAGGGACATGGCCGGGATCTTCGCGCGATGCGGCTTTGAAAGGAGACGACGCTTATGGCATTGCGTCGGCCTGGAAGAAACCCTGGCACGAGGCTCCCGCGATGCCCCGAGCGACTCCCGACCTCGCCGTGATCGTCCTCGCCGCCGGGCTCGGCACGCGGATGAAGTCGGCCATGCCGAAGGTCATGCATCGCGTCGCCGGCGTTCCCATGGTCGGCCATGTCGTCGCCGCCGCTGCGGCGCTGCGGCCGAAGCGGCTGGCGCTGGTCGTCGGTCCGGAGCCCGAGATGCAGTCCGTCGCGACCGCCGCGCGGGCGGCGGCGCCCGGCGTGTCGGTCGCCACCGTCGTACAGGCCGAGCGGCGCGGTACCGGGCATGCGGTGCGCCAGGCGCGCGCGGCGCTTGCCGGACATCGCGGCGACGTGGTCGTGCTGTTCGGCGACACGCCGATGGTGACGCCCGGGACGTTGCGCAAGCTCGTCCGCGCCCGGCGCCGCGGCGGCCATGCGGCGGTGGCGGCGTCGTTTCGTCCCGCCGACCGCAAGCTTTTCGCGCGTCTGGTCGTCGACGCCAGGGGCCGGCTCGAGCGGATCGTCGAAGCGCGCGACGCCACGCAAGACGAGGCGCGGATCGAACTGTGCAACGCCGGCGTGATCGCCTTCGACGGCGCGATCCTGTTCGACCTGCTCAGGCGGCTGCGCGACGACAACGCCAAGCGCGAGTTCTATCTGTTCGACACGATCGGCCTCGCCCG
>JBIKXN010000157.1:0-7668 GCA_044355765.1 Alphaproteobacteria bacterium | reverse complement strand
GGCCGCTCGGGCGTGCCGCGATAGCGCTTCGAATAGAGGCAGAAGGCGCGGTGATAGCCGCGCAGCAGCGCCGGACGCGCCTCCGCGAACTCGAACCCCGGATCCCAGATCAGCGAGCCATAGGCGAAGACCCAGAGATCCCGGCCATCGGGCGGCGGCGGTGCCGAGCGGTCGTCGGTCATGTCGTCGGAAGGCGAAGTTGCGCGAAGGCCGCGACCATAGCCCGTCGCGCGGCGCATGCAATCCTCGCGCGCGGGAGCGAGCCGGTGGCCAGACGGTCTCCGGGGATCGCGCCATGGATATCGATCGCGCTGATCCCCGGGCAAGGCGGCGAGTGTCGTCGGGCTGCCTCCGCGTCGTCTGGGGATCAAGTCGCCGGGGGGAGGCGGACCCCGGGATCTCGATAGAGCCGTTATCGTCGACAGGGTCCGATAGGCCGGGGACGCCGATCGCGGCCTGCGCCTTTCGATCTGCCGATGCTCGCATCCCCTGGGCGGCTGATATCTGCGCGGCGTCGACGGCAGAAGCCTTCCGCCGCGCCGCTCCTCGCCCGGCATGACCCGATGCATGAACGGGCCGAACAGCGGCACGGCGAAAGCGATGTCGCCGGGGAGAAATCGGATACAGACACCTATCGGACGATGGTTGTGCCGTCGCGCGCAGGCCGCCGCCAACGGCTTGAATAGTTGTCTGGATCGGAAACGAACGGTGAAGCCGTGGATGCGCCGGAGGCCCCCGTCGCCTCGGCGAGGAAAGCCGCGAGCGTCTCGAACTCGGGCTGGGCGCGGCCATCGCCGAGCCGCGCGATCGCCGTCGCATGCCGGCTCGAGGGCACCGTCAGCCGGTCGCAGCGTATTCCATGCCGGCCAAGACGCGCGCAAAGTTCGTCGGACTCGGGAATGGCGGAGCGATCCTGCGCGGCGGTCACCAGCAGCGTCGCAGGCCAATGAGCGCCGGCATGGTTGACCGGTGACGCGGCGATCCAGCCTGGACCGCGCGGACCGAATGCCGGTTCGACGATGAAGCGACGTACGAGGAAGGCCTCTGCCAGGTGGCCCAGGTCGAAGAAACCGGAGACCGCAAGAACCGCGCCGATGCGGGCCGGATCCACCTGCTCGGCCCGCAGATAGGCCGTATCGCCAGCGAGCAATGCCGCGAGATAGCCGCCCGACGAGAAACCCGCGAGGACGATACGACTGGCGTCGGCATTCCACCGCGCCGCGTTGTCGATGCCCCAGCGGACAGCGGCCGCCATGTCTTGCGCCTGGGCGGGATGCGGCGCCTCGTCGACGAGGCGATGGTTGATGCTCATCACGACGAACCCGCGCCCGGCGAGCGCGATCGCGAAGTTGCGGTTGACCTGGGTCTCGTCGTCCTTGGCGCCCGCGTTCAGACCGCCGCCATGCGCGTAGACGACGAGCGGCCATGGGCCCGCGCCGGCGGCCGGTGCGTAGACGTCGAGCAGGTGGGCCCGATCGTCCCGCGCCGGCGTGCCGCGCCGGTAGCGCAAGTCCGTGTCGACGCGCAGTCCGTCGGCCACGCGCATGGGCGCCCGTCCATCGATGGCCATCTCGGCGAAATAGCCGCGCTCGAAGAGCGTGCGCGGCGACTGCGCCTGCAGGAAGCCGCCGGCATAGGCACAGGCGCCAAGCAGATGCGCGACCGCCAGAGCACCGATCGCGCCCAGCCTGTTTGCGGTACGCCGGTCACGTTCCGCACGCATGGGACACCAGGTATGCGCGCGGATCGGGTCGTTGGATCGCTGGTGGAGCTTCATGCATGGCCGTGGCCAAGTCGGTGGATGATCGCCGCATCGCCAGATCAGCGCCCGGCGTGGCGCACGATGGGGAACTCGGCGTCGATCAGCAGGTCCCGCACCAGCCGCTCGGCGAGCGTTGGGTTTTCGAGAGGCGTCAGATGCGCCGAGCCCGGGGCCTCGACGAACCGGGCGCGTGGAACGCCTCCGGCGATCTGCGCCGCCTCGGCCGAGGGGTAGCGGCGATCCTCGGCCCCCGAGACGATCAGCAGCGGCACCTGGATCGCCGGAAGGGCGGGCAGAAGCGACTCGCGCTCCATCAGCACCGCGCGCGCGGCCCTGCGCAACGCGGAAGGATCGCGGCCGCGAAACCCCTCGACGAACCTCGCGACGCGCTCTGGGTATCTTGCGTGCGTCATCCGCCCGAAGAACTCCGCAGCCACGCGGCGCCCGAAGAACGTCGTTCCGCCGATCCAGCCGGCCATCGTCACGATCGCGCGGCTGCCCAGGTCGCGGGTTCCGGGCCCGAGGGGCGTGTTGAACGCGGCGACGGCGACGATGCGATGCGGCGCCTGCAGCGCCGCCTGGATGCCCGCGATCCCGCCCCATGAGCAGCCGACCACGCCCGCGCGTGGGATCTCGTATGCATCCAGGATTGCGAGCACGGCCGCACCGCTGGCGGCACTCGTCAACCGGTCCGCGGGAAGACCGCTGGCGCCGTGACCCGGCGCCGCGACCAGCAACAGCCGGTAGTTCGGCGCCAGCCGCTCGACCAACGGCTCGAACATCGACGGATCGGCGAACAGCGCATGCCAGAGCACCAGCGGGGTCCGCCCATGGCCGGTTACGCATACCTGCAACGCGCCGGCAGGAGTTTCGATCCTGCGCTCGGCCATCGCGTGGCGGGCATTCGCCGCCGGCATCATCATGCGCCCTCGTCGTCGCGCCGCGACGCCCGGTTTCGCGGTGCCAGCCGCGGGCCGAGCCATAAAGCGATCCCGGCCCCGGCGACCAGCGGGAAGACGCCCCATTGCACGAGGGCAACGAATGTCTCGTTTGCGCGCAGCGCATCCGAATAGACGAGCGCGCCTATGAAGGGCGCCGCCGCCAGATGGACGTTGCGGACCAGGCGGTATGGAAGCTTCATGGATCGTCTCCGCAAGGAGATAAGGATGGAACCGTCGTGTTCAGTCCGCGGCACCTGGCAGGTCCAACGGACGCAGCAGCCGCTTCGACACCGCCGCCACGACGGCCCGAGGTGCCAGGCGGTTGCCGAAGCTCATCACGCGGTTGGTCACGCCGACCACGCGTGTCAGACCGCCGCCGAGCATCAGGTCGACACCGGCTATCGCGACCCTGCGCGGATCGGCGCGGCCAGCCTTGCCGAAATGGTGGCGGCCGGCGATGCGGCGCGGATCGACGGCGTCGAAGAACGCCGTGTCGGTGGGCCCAGGCGCGAGGCAGCTGACGCTCACCCGGTAGTCCTCCAATTCCTTGGCGAGCGCCTCGGAGAAATTGAGGACAAAGGCCTTGGCGGCGCCGTAGGCCGCGAAGAACGGTGTCGGCTGGAACGCCGCGGTGGACGCGATGTTGAGAATGCGGCCACAGCGCCGGTGCTTCATCTCCCGGCCATAGCGGTGGCACAACTCGGCGACCGCCACGACATCGAGTTGCAGCATGCGATACATCCGGTCCGGATCGATCTCGACATGCTCCTCGACGACGCCGAAACCGGCATTGTTCACGAGCCCGTCCACCCGCAGCCCCAGGCGCTGTGTGCGCTCGAACAGGGCCTGCGCCGCGCCAGGCTCCGAGAGATCGGCCGTCTGTTGTATGACTTCCGTGCCGTGGCCGCCGCGAAGCTCGACCGCCGCGGCCCGCAGGCGCGCCGCGTCGCGGCCGATCAGGATCAGGCGATGCCCCCGCGCCGCGAGCAGCCGCGCGATCTCGAGCCCGATACCGCCGCCGCCGCCGGTGATCAGGGTCGTGGTGTCAGGATCCCGCATCCTTGCCTCCTGCGTGGAAAACGCCACGGCGCGCTGGTAACACTGTTTCTGTGTAGGCCGCTAAATGGGGCTCCGCGGAGCCCCTGGATCGCTGCGCGGCCGTCGTCGCTTCAGTACCGCAATTCGATCCGCAACGCCGCCGCCTCGCGCGGTGCGACGGTGAAGCGTGACTCGTCCCATTTCGGGGCTGACATCGCGTAGGTGCGGTTGTTGGAGACGCCATACCCCTCGGCGGGAATGCCGAGGAAGTTTCGGTCGAGCCGCCCATTGCCATTCGCGTCGTGGACGACCGCGACCGCGTAGGTACCTGCCGGGAGCTCCGCGAAAAGACAGGCGGCCTTGGCGTCTTCGATCCTGGCGCGCACCGTGCGGATGCCCTCGCCGTCGGGAAAGCTTCCTGCCTCGTTGAACAGCCGGCAATTCAGCGTGCCATTGGCGTTGCGCAAGCCGGACACATCCACGTGGATCGCGACGGCGCCGTCTGCGCGCGTCTGCGCCAGAATGCTGGCCGGCGGGGCCTGGAGTGCAGCGACGGCCAGCGCGCCGGCGACCAGGGATACTGGCTTCATGGGGTCTGCTCCAGCGTGTCGGGATCGAGGGGATGCACAAGGCGAAGGCTGGCGAGCACGTCGCCAATCGCGAGACGGGCGAGGCGTTCCCCGTCGCTGTCGAACGGGGTGATGCCCTCCAGTTCGAGGGTCACGGGGCCATGCACCGCGGCCCATAGCCGGACGGCGGCCATGCGCGCGTCGGGCGATCCGCCGCCAAGCGCGGCACCCGCCGCGGTCACCGCGCCTTCGACGGCGCCAAGCGCCAATCTCGCCTGCTGGCGCGAATACGCGGTCGGCACGTGCTCGGGGATCGTGTTGCCGAACATCACGCCGAACAGGGCGCGGTGCCCGAGGGCGAATGCGCGATAGGTCATCATCACCGGCAGCAGGGCCCGCACCGGGTCGCGATGGCGCCTGCGCTCGCGCTCGACGGCGAAGCGCAGCAGCGCGAAGCCCTCTACCTTCAGCCCCTCGCTCAATCCGTTCTTGCCGCCGAACAGCGTGTAGACGACCTTGGTCGAGCAATTGGCGCGCTGCGCGAGGGTCCGCAACGTCAAGGCCTGCGGCCCTTCCGCGTCGAGCAGCCGGACCGCCACGTCGATGAGCCCGCGGCGGACCACGGCGTCGCCCTCGGCGCGGGCATCCTGATAATCGAAGGTCGTGGCGGCGGTAGCCATTGGTAACGACGTTACCGAAACCGCGCACCGTGTCAAGCGCATGATCGTCCCCTGACCTGCGGTGTTTCTCCGGACCATGTCTAGCTTGCGACCGACCCGCCCGTTGCCGGATTGGCCCCCGCGGGGGACGGCGAGGCAACGGACCGGAGCGCGACAGCGGACCGGCCGCCGCATGCGATCGCGATGCGTGCGCGCGGCGGACTTGGCCCAAAGACCGATCTCGGCGAAGTCGGACAGCCGCTCGGCATAGGACTTTGCGCGCCCCATCTGGCCGCAAAGCTTCGCCGCCCCTACGCGCGCAGCACCGCAATCCCAGGCGCTTCCTCCCCTACTCGCGTCAGTCTACGGACCGGTCGGTCTGCGGCGTGAAGACAGATTTGCGATCGCCGAGGCGCAGGTCGCTCCATACGCGTGCCGCGGCACCTACGTCGCCACGCTCGAGAAGCGCGGTGATCTCCTCGGGCCTGGGCGTTCTGGCGAAATCGAACGCGCCGATCTGCCGCCATCTGCCGTCGACGCGGGCGAAGGCGGGGAAGGGATAGGCCATGAGGACCAGCTCCGGCTCGGCGCCCATCCCGAGATCGATGGCGAGCAGCGGCACCGTCCTGCCGGTCGTCAGCGCAGCCAGCTGCCACCCACCGCTCATATCCCTGCTCGCGAGCCGTTCCGCGAGGAAGGCGACGAAAGCGCCCGGCACGTCGCTCCCGGTCGGATAGGGCTGCAGCCGCGCCCTGATCGCCGCTGCATCGGGGATCGCCTGCTGTTGCCCCGCGTATCGGGTCTTGCGCGCCAGGGCGTCGCGCGCCTTCTCCCGGATGATGCCCGCCTGCGGGTGGTCGTCGAGCCCGGCGAGCGCCTGCAGGGCCTCGCCGCCGGCACGGCCGAGATCGAAGCGCAGATGGTCGAAGTCGAACCGCTCGGGCGTCGTCGCCCCTGAAAGCAGGCGCCTGACCTGGCTTCCCGCCGAGATCGCCGCGGGATCGAGCAGCGGCGTGTGGACCGCGAGCAGCGTGCCGATCATCAGGAGCGCGAGCCAGGTATTGACCGCGCCGAGCGGCCGCAGCCATCCCCGCGTCACGGCGCAGGCGGCGTATCCCAGCGCATACAGCGCCGCGAACGTCACCAGCAGGGCCGCCCAGACGCGATCGACCGACCAGCCATGCTGCGCGATGCGCAGGGACAACGACCAGATGCACAGCCCGGCCAGCACCGGCGACAGGGCAAGGGCTGCGCGCGCCAGCCATTGCGCGGGAAGCGAGAAGGGCGGCGGCTGGGCGCCGTCCTGCCATGCCGCGTTCGCGAGGCAGACGAGGATCGCGAGCATGCTCAGGATCAGCGGCGTCGCGTGGCCCGTCGCCCAGACCGGGGCCAGCCCGGCGATGGGCAGGGCCCCGAGGAACAGCACGACGATCAGGGCCGCGAGCGGCAGCAGGCGCGTCTGGAAGGCAAGCAGGTGCCGCCGCAGCGTCCGCAATGCCCCGGCCTCCTTCTCCTCCAGCGAGATCGCGAAGCCGATCGCGACGGCCGTCGCGAGATAGACGAAGGAGCGGCTGGTGAAGAGATCCTTGAAGAACTCCATCTTCAGGACGAGGAACAGCCCGGCCCACAGGCCGAGCAGCATCCAGAAGAGCGCCGCGAACAGGATGCAGTTCGCCAGCAGCAGCGCATTGCGCCACGCATCGTCGAACAGGCGGGGATACCGGAACGCCATCCCGCCGTCGCGCAGCCGCGACTGCACGAAGGGCAGCAGGACGAACCACGCGACCAGGCTCGCGAGGCAGAACACGAGGAAATCGGGCAGCGAGGGCGCGAAGCTCCGCTTCTCGTCGAGGATCGAGACCGACGACCAGCCGAACCATGCCGCCGTCGCCATGAAGGGCAGCGTCGCGACCGCCGCCCCGGCGAGGCTCCGGCGCAGCGGGAACTCGTCCTTGAGGAAGCTGAAGGTGACTGGCGCGAGGACGACCAGCGCGTAGGCCGGCGCCGACCAGGCGAGATCCGAAGCCTGGTGGCCGAAGGCGCGGAACCATTCGTGCAGGGACAGCAGCAGCGCCCCTTGCGCCAGCCCGGCGACCACCATCGCCCGGCGATTCGTGATGGAGAGATTCATCTCGTTTCCTGCAGGCGGGTTGCGCGCGCCGATATACGCGAATACGCGTCGAGGCATCGCGCCGGGACGGGGGTTGCGGCGGAAGAGAGCCGCGCGATCGCCGAGCGTCGCGCCGCCCCTGCCCCGCGCGACGGACACGCATGATCTTGACGAAAAAGCCTCGACGCCGAAACGATCATCGCGTAGGGACGGCGAGGATCGTTCGGCCGCATGCTCGGAGGTCGTGTCCCCGCACGTGGTGCAGGAGTTGAGCGCGGGGCGCGCGAAGCCCGCCGAACCATCTCGGCGGCACGCGATCCGCGACACCACGCCGTCCAAGCGGACGCCGCGTCATGGCGCCATGCAATCCCCCAAAGAAATCGGATCCAGACAACTACTGGACGATGGGTGTGGCCGTCGCGCCCCAGGCCGCCGCCCACGGCTGGAATAGTTGTCTGCATTAGAAACGCGCGGGCGCTCGGCTCGCACGCCAGCCACTCATGATGGGCGCTGCGCGATACGACCAGCGGCGGGCAAAGGCGCGTGATCGCGTGCTCGCGGGCCAGTTCTCCGTCACCCGCTCGAGCTC
>JBIKXN010000155.1:0-7753 GCA_044355765.1 Alphaproteobacteria bacterium | reverse complement strand
GCCAGACCCAGCATCGCGCAGGCATTGAGATACGCGGCGGGCAGAGGCTTGTAGGCGCGGCTGGTCTCTGCGCCGAGGATGACGTCCCAGGGCAGGCCCGCACGTCTGGCCATGTTGACCAGCAGCGCGACGTTGCCGTTCGACATCGTGCCGATCACGTAGCGGCGCTTCAGCCGGGTCAGCCCTTCGACCGCGTCTGGCCAGGGATCGAGCCGGTGCCAGGCGCGGTTCAGGTCGTCGCGCGCCGCGTCGTCGAGCGCGCCGAGGCCGAATTTCGGCAGCAGCGCGTCGAGGCTCTCGCGATGCAGACTGTCGAGCACGGTCCAGGGGCGCCGGCCGGAACGGACCTCCTCCATGGACGGCTGGTAGCGGCCCCGCCAGGCATCGGCGAAGGAGCAGGCGTCGACAGCCACGCGCAGCCGGGCGGCGGCCAGCGCCACCTCGCGCGCGACGCCGCCGCGCCAGTCCACGCAGGTGCCGAAGACATCGAAAACGACGGCCTTGAGCCCGTCCGCGCGCTGCATGATCCTGTCGCCCCAGGGGACCCCAATGGAAATGACGACATGGTAGGCGAGACCGTCACGCTGTCCAACGCGCTCGAGCATTTTCCCGCCGGTCGCGGCCGCAAGGCGTTGATCGATCTGGTCGCGCCGCTCGACTTCGCCGGCCGCATATCCGGCGAGGACGCGCGACGCATCGCCGCGGCGGCCGGACTCGACGGGGACGCGCTGCTCGTGGCGCTCGTGCCGCTTGCCACGGCCTATGCGCGCCCCGTGATCTCGGAATTCTGCGTCGGCGCGGTCGTCCGAGGCTTGTCGGGCGCGCTCTATTGCGGCGCCAATCTCGAATTCGCCGGCACGTCGCTGTGGCACTCGCTCCATGCCGAACAGGCAGCGGTCGCCCAGGCCTGGGCCGCGGCGGAGAGCGGAATCGACGCACTCGCCGTCGGCACCGTGCCCTGCGGCCTGTGCCGCCAGTTCCTGCTCGAACTCGGCGACCCAGCCAACCTCGCCGTCCTCGTAGCGGGCACACCGCGCGCCACGCTTGCCGAGATGCTGCCGCACGGCTTCGGTCCGGCCGCGCTCGGCCGTCCCGGAGGATTGCTCGGCTGCGCGCCGCCGATGCTCGCGCTCGAAGGCCGCGACCAGGATCCGCTGACGCTGGCGGCGCTCGACGCTGCGCAACGCAGCTACGCGCCCTATACCGGGGCCGCCGCCGGCATCGCACTCAAGCTGCGCTCTGGCGCCGTGGTCGATGGCAGCTACGCCGAGAGCGTCGCCCACAACCCCAGCCTCGCCCCGCTCGCCATGGCGCTGTCCAGACGCGTCTTCGCGGGGCTGGAGGCGGACGAGATCGCGGCCGCGACGCTGGTGGCGGTCGGCCATGCCCAGATCGACCACACGGCCCAGGCGCGCACGCTGCTGGCCGCGGCCGCGCCCGGCGTCAGGCTGCATCTGCGCGCCGCGCAGCGCGCCTGACGCACCGCGCTCAGGCCAGCCGCACCACCGGATCTGCCTTGGCGAGCCGGTCGAAGGCCTGGAGCGAGGCGAGCAGCGCCGGCATGTCGCGCAGCGCCACCATGTTGGGTCCGTCCGACGGCGCGCGATCCGGGTCCGGATGCGTCTCCATGAAGACCGCGGCGACGCCGAGCGCGACCGCCGCGCGGGCCACCACCGGAACGAATTCCCGCTGCCCGCCCGACGACGTGCCCTTGCCGCCGGGCTGCTGCACCGAATGGGTCGCGTCGATCACCACGGGATAGCCGGTCTCGGCCATGATCGGTAGCGCGCGCATGTCGTTGACCAGCGTGTTGTAGCCGAACGACACGCCGCGCTCGGTCAGGAGGATGCGCGCGTTGCCGGCGCCCGCGATCTTCGCCGCGACGTTGCGCATGTCCCAGGGCGCCAGGAACTGTCCCTTCTTGACGTTGACCACCCGCCCGGTGGCGGCCGCCGCCAGCAGCAGATCGGTCTGCCGGCACAGGAAGGCGGGGATCTGCAGCACGTCGACCGCCTCGGCCACCGGCGCGCACTGGCCGATCTCGTGCACGTCGGTCAGCACCGGGCAGCCATGGCGGGCGCGGATCTCGGCGAAGACCGGCAGGGCGCGCTCCAGTCCGATGCCCCGCGCGGCGCCCGCCGAGGTCCGGTTGGCCTTGTCGAAGCTGGTCTTGTAGATCAGGCCGATGCCGAGCCGCGCGGTCATCTCGGCCAGCGCGGCGCTGGTCTCGAGCGCGTGGTCCCGGCTCTCCATCTGGCATGGGCCGGCGATCAGCACGAAGGGCAGGTCGTTGGCGAGGTCGAGGTCGCCGACGCGCACGCGACGCGGCGCCGCGCCGGCGCTCATACGAGGCGGCTCTGCACCACCGCCGCGCGCACGAACGACGTGAAAAGCGGGTGCGGGGCGAAGGGCTTCGACTTGAGTTCGGGATGGAACTGCACGCCCACGAACCAGGGATGTCCCGGGATCTCGACGATCTCGGGCAAGGTCCCGTCCGGGGACATACCGGAGAAGTTGAGCCCGGCGGCCTCCAGCCTGTGCTGGTAAGTGATGTTGACCTCGTAGCGATGGCGGTGGCGTTCGCGGATCGCCGGGGCGCCGTAGATCTCGCGCGCCCGGCTGCCATCCTGCAGCACGCAGTCATAGGCGCCGAGCCGCATCGTGCCGCCCTTGTTGTCCTCGCTGCCGCGGCGCTCGACGTTGTTGCCGCGCACCCACTCGGTGAGCAGTCCGACGATCGGTTCCGGCGTCGGCCCGAACTCGGAGGAATTGGCGGCGGCGATGCCGCAGAGATTGCGCGCCGCCTCGATTACCGCCATCTGCATGCCGAAGCAGATGCCGAAATAGGGTACCTGGCGCTCGCGCGCATAGCGCACAGCGGCGATCTTGCCCTCGGCGCCGCGCTCGCCGAAACCGCCGGGCACGAGGATACCATGCGCGCCGTCGAGCGCGTCGAAGGCCCCTGGCGCGCCGCTTTCGAACTGCTCGCTCTCCAGCCAGTTCAGCCGCACGCGGACATTGTTGGCGATGCCGCCATGGGTCAGCGCCTCGGCGAGCGACTTGTAGGCGTCGAGCAGGTTCGTGTACTTGCCGACGACGGCGATCTCGACCTCTCCTTCGGGCGACTTGATGCGGCGCGCGATCTCGTGCCAGCGCCCCAGATCCGGCTCGCGCGCGACCTGCGCTTCCAGCCCGAAATGCCGCATCACCTCGCGATCGAAACCGGCCTCGTGATACTGCAGCGGCACCTCGTAGATGGTCGCGGCGTCGAGCGCGGGAATGACCGATTCCTCGCGGATGTTGCAGAACAACCCGATCTTGCGCCGGGCCGAGGCCGGCATGTCGCGGTCGCTGCGGCAGAGCAGGATCGACGGCTGGATCCCTACCGACTGCAGTTCCTGAACGGAATGCTGCGTCGGCTTGGTCTTGAGCTCGCCCGCCGACGGGATCCAGGGCAGCAGCGTCAGATGCACGAACAGCGCGCGCTCGCGACCCAGTTCGTTGCCGAGCTGACGGATCGCCTCGAGGAAGGGCAGGCTTTCGATGTCGCCGACCGTGCCGCCGATCTCGCAGAGCAGGAAGTCGGTATCGCCGAGATCCGCGAGCACGAATTCCTTGATGGCGTCGGTGACGTGCGGGATCACCTGGACCGTCGCGCCGAGATAGTCGCCACGACGCTCCTTGGCGATGACGTTCGAGTAGATGCGCCCAGTCGTGATGTTGTCGCTCTGTCGCGACGCCACGCCGGTGAAGCGCTCGTAATGTCCGAGGTCGAGGTCGGTCTCGGCGCCGTCGTCGGTTACGTAGACCTCGCCATGCTGATAGGGCGACATCGTGCCGGGATCGACGTTGAGATACGGGTCGAGCTTGCGCAGCCGCACACTGAAGCCCCTCGCCTGCAGCAAGGCGCCGAGGGCCGCGGCGGCAAGCCCTTTTCCGAGCGAAGAAACCACGCCGCCGGTTATGAATATGAACCGCGTCATGGGCCTTCTACCTAACCGAGCGAGGGGCTTTACCCAAGCGCGTAAAGCCTCCGGGCGCGAAATCTTTCAGTTGACGCACGAACAGGACTCGGCGGCGCGACTCGGGCTTAGCCGCCCGACGCGCCCAGCCCCCGCAGCACGGCCGCCTTGGGGCCGTCGGCCGTCACCCGACCCTGGTCGAGCACGATCACGCGGTCGACCAGATCGAGCAGCGCCGCGCGATGCGTCATCAGCACCACGGTGCGGTCGGCGATCTCCGGACGCAGCCGCTTGAGCAGCGCCTGCTCGGAGGCCGCGTCCATCGAACTGGTCGGTTCGTCGAGCAGCAGGATCGGCGGGCGCGGCAGCAGCGCCCTGGCGATGGTGATCGCCTGACGCTGGCCGCCGGAGAGTCCCTCGCCGCGCTCGCGCAGCCGCAGCCCATAGCCGTCGGGATGCCGGTCGATGAATTCGCCCACGCCCGCGATCGCCGACACCCGCAGCATCTCGGCGTCGCTCGCGTCGTCGGCGCCGAGGACGATGTTCTGGCGCACGGTTCCCGACATCAGCCAGACATCCTGGAGCACGGCGCCGATGTTGCGGCGCAGGTCCGCTGGATCGATCTGTCGCAGGTCGACGCCGTCGACGAAGATAGCGCCCTCGTCCGGGCGATGCAGGCCGAGCACCAGCTTCGCCACCGTGGTCTTGCCCGAGCCGACGCGGCCGAGGATCGCGACCTTTTCGCCGGGCTGTATGCGCAGCGAAACGCCGTCGAGCCCGCCGGCGCTCTGGCCCGGGTAGCGGAACCGCACGTCGCGGAACTCGATGCCGCCCTGCAGCCGCTCGCGCACGACGTAGCTGGCATCGGCCGGCCGCTCGCGCGGCAGCTCCATGAGTTCGCGCAGCGCCCGGTAGGATGCGAGCGTGTGGTTTACCCGGGTCAGCAGCTGGGTCAGCTGCGCGAGCGGCCCGAGCACCCTGCCGGCGAGAATCGAGGACGCGATTATCGCCCCGAAGCCGATGCTGCCCGAAGCGACCATGAAGAAGCCGACCGACACGATGGCGACCTGGGTCGCCTGGGAAACGAAGTTGGCGACGTTCCCGGCGAACTGGGCCGCCAGCCGGGTGCTCAATCCGATCCGCGCCTGGCTGGTGACCGCGTCCTGCCAGCGCCGGCGCATGATCGAGCCGGCGCCCAGCGACTTGATCGTCTCGAGCCCGCTGAGCGCCTCCACGAGCACGGCGTTCTTGATCTGCCCGTCGGCCTGGCTGGCGCGGGTGAGCCGCGCGAGCGTCGGCTGGACGACGAGGCTGGCGCCGACCATGATCGGGATCGCTGCGAGCGGAACCCAGACCATGGGCCCTCCCACGAGCCCGATGATGATCAGGAAGAGGACCGCGAAGGGCAGGTCGACCAGCGTCGTCAAGGTCGACGAGGTGCAGAACTCGCGGACGGCCTCGAACTCCTTGAGCACGTTGGCGAGCGCACCGGTAGAGGTCTTCTTTGCCTGGACCTCGAGATCCATCACGTGCTCGAACAGCGAATCCGCTATCGCGGCATCGGCCCGGCCGCCGGCGACGTCGAGGAAATAGCCGCGCAAGGTGCGGATCGCGAAATCCGAGGCAAAGACGATCGCGATGCCGACGAGCAGCGCCATCAGGGTGTCGAAGGCGTTGTTGGGGATCACGCGGTCGTAGACGATCATCGAGAAGAATGACGTCGCCAGGGCGAAGATGTTGGCGAGCAGCGCCGCCAGCGCGACCTGCCCGTAGATCCAGCCGTTGCGCCGGATCGGCCCCCAGAACCAATGCCCGTCCCGGCCGCGCGGCCCGCGTTCGGCGCCCAGCGACACGGGCGGTACCGACACCGCCAGGGCCCGGCCGCCATAGTCGGCGGCCAGGATGCGCGTCGCCTCGCCTGCATCGATCGTCCGCGGCCCCGTCCCCGACACCGGATCGAAGATCCGCGCCTGATCGTCCTGCGCCGCGGCGTGCAGCACGACCGCGCCGCCGCGCGTCTCGACGATCCATGGTCCCAGCCGATGGTCGAGCGCGTCGGCCTCCACGCGATGGAGTTCGGCGGCGAGCCCGAGGCTCTCGAGCGCCTCCAGGGCGTCTTCGAGGGTCCAGGCGGCGACGGGTCGGGAGACGCGGCTGCGGAACGCTGCTGCCGACATGGGCCGCTCGAGACGCTCGAGCGCGTAGAGGACGCAGGCCACGACGGGATCGGATGGCCCCAGTGGCGCGGGTTCCGCGGACGGCATGGCCGGCGCCTCGGCGTCGACCGGCCGCAAGGGCTGGGCGCCAGCCGGGTTCATCGCATCCCTCCCGTTTCGCCCCAGGCCGACCCGATCATCTCCGAGAGATCGCCCGTAAGCTGCGCCAGACGATAGCGCGCCAGCGTGCGGTCGAAGACCGAGTCGATCAATTCCCTGCCGGCGTCGAACAATTCTTCCTGGACCTTCAGAAGTTCGGTGAAGCTGCCGCGGTTGACCTCGAGCTGTTCGCGGTTGGCGCGCAGCGCGTCGATGCCGGCGAGCACCGACTGGATCCGCGCGTCGATCGTGCGATCGCCGTTCTCCGCCTCCGCGGCCACCTGGCGCACGGACCGCTCCAGATCGCGCTCGGCCGTGCGCTGGTCGAATTCGGCCTTGCGGCTGCGCGCGGCCGCTTGCGCGATACGAGCCGTGTCGGCGCCGCCGGTGTAGATGTTGTGGCGGAACACCAGCAGCAACGACGCGTCGGTCCCGGGCAGATCGTCGCCGATCTGGTTGCGCCGCACCACCCCGCCTTCGATCCCGACATTGGGCAACGCCCGGTACCTGGCGACGTCGGCCTCCAGCCGCGCGGCGCCCGCATTGGCCTTCGCCTCGCGCACCGACGGATGGCGATCGATCGCGCCGGCTACGACCGAATCTATGCTGGCGGGAACCGACAGGTCCTCGGGCAGCCGCAGCGTCTCGGGGTGTCGCCCGAACACCTCGCGATAGGCCGCCTCGGCCGTGCGCAACCTGTTCTCGATCGCGATCTGGGCGCTTCGCGCGGCAGCGAGACGGGCGGTGGCGCGGCGCACCTCCGGCGAGCCGCTGCCGCCCAGCTCCTCGCGCCGTTCCATCAGCGCGACGATCACCCGCCGGTCGGCGACGTTGCGCTCGGCGAACCCGAGCAAGGTCCGGAACCTCAGCACGTCCAGATGCGCGACCACCGCGCGCGCGGCGAGATCGCCTTCCAGCGCCTCGCGCCGTGCCTGCGCGGCCTCCAGCCGCAGCTGCGCGGCCCCGACCACGCCCGACGTCGCGCCGAAATCATACACGGTCTGGCGGACCTGCACCCCGACCCCCACCCCATTGCTGGTGAAGCCGCGCGAGCCGTTGACGTTCGGGCCGACACGCCGGTAGCCGCCGTCGCTGCTGCCGCTGATGGTCGGCAGGTAACCGGCCCAGGCCTCGTCGATCGCGCGGCGCGCAGCGTCGGCGGTCTCGTCCTGCGAACGGAACTGCGGGTGCGCGCGGACGACCTGGGCGATCTGCCCCACGAAATCGGGCACGGGCTCGCGGCGCGCCAGCATCTCGGAATCCTGGATCACGTCGAGCAGCCAGCGTATCAGCGGATCGCCGACCTGATCGGGCTGCGGCGCGACCGGCGCCGTCGGTGCGGCGGCGCGGGGCTGCGCGGCCACTCCGGGCGCCGCGCCGTAAAGCGCCGCGCCGAGAAGCCCGGCAGCGACGAGCCTGCCGATGGGGTGCAGAAGCATCGTCATCGTTCCTGGCGGAGGTGCCGCCCCATCTGGG
>JBIKXN010000154.1:0-7828 GCA_044355765.1 Alphaproteobacteria bacterium | reverse complement strand
CGAACTTTCTCGCGACTGGCGCGCGGCGTTCCGCGGCACGCAGGTTCCGCCCGTGCTGGAGATCGCGATCGGCACCGATGTGGACGACACGGGCGCGCAACTCGACGCCCGCATCGACCAGATCCGCTTCGGCCCCTGCCGATAGCGCCGCGCCGACGGCGGCTATCGTCCGGCCTTCGCCGCGATGCCCTTGGCGTCGAGCACCGCCCGCGCGCGATCGGGATGGTCGGTGATCAACCCGTCGACGCCCCAGCCGAGCAGTCGCTCGATGTCCACGGCCTCGTTCACGGTCCAGGGTATCACCGACAGCCCCAGCGCCTTCGCCTCGGCGACGACGCGCGCGTCGAGATCGCGGAAGAACGGCGACCAGATGCGCCCGCCGACGGCGGCGACCAGCCGCGGCGTGGAGTTTCCATGCGCCGCGATGTCGAGGCCGGTCCAGGGCGACGCGCCCCGGCCCTTGAACATGTTCTCGTTGGCGCCCCGCTCGATGGTCAGATAGGCGCGCGCCAGCTCGGGCGCCTCGCGCGCCGCCACCGCGAGCGTACGCCAGTCGAAGCTCTGGAGGGTGGCGCGCTCGGCGATCCCGAGGCGACGGATCTCGGCGATCACGGCGCGCGCGAATTCCTCCGGCGGCAACGTCTCGGCCGGCGCGAGCGGCGAGATCTTGGTCTCGATGTTGAACCGCATGCGCGCCGCGCCAGGCAGCGCGGCGACCTCGGCGAGCGTCGGCATCGCGGTGCCGGGCCGCGGGGTCTGGCCGGCGAAGCTGCGCGCGTAGTCGGTGCCGGGCCTGATCGCGCCGACGTCGAAGCGCTTGAGTTCGGCCAGCGGAAGGTCGCGCACCCGCGGCCCAGGCGACGCGATCCAGGCGCCGGCGGCGTCGCGCGTGATGTCGGGGTTCAGGCGGCGGTCATGCGCGACCACGATCGCGCCGTCGGCGGACACGCCGACATCGAGTTCGAGCGTCGCGACACCCAGGGCGATAGCGCGGGCGAAGGCGGGAAGCGTGTTCTCCGGCTCGAGCCCGCGTGCGCCGCGATGCCCTTGCAGGTCGAAGGCGCCGGCCGGCCCGCTCGCCATCAGCAGCATAAGCCCGCATGCCGCGATCGCGCGCGCATACGGTCGCAGTGCGCCAGGGCGACGGCGCCCGACCCCGCAGGGATGAGCAGGCTGGATCCGGGTTGGGTTCATGGCTTGACCTCGGGCCGACGACGGGGTTCGTCGCATTGCGACGACAGGCAGATCTCGCGATAGGCGGCCTCCAATTCGCGGATCCGCAGACGGGTGTCGAACAGCGGGCTCCGGCGCCCGGGGCCCTCCAGATATGCGCGATACCGGGCCAGCGCGCCTGGATCGCGCGCCAGCGCCACCGCGCGCGCGTGATACTCGGCCACGGACAAGGTGACGAGATCCGGCAGGCCGACCGCCCGCAACAGGCTCGCGCCGACGCGGCCGGCGAAGGTCTCTCCGGCGAGCGTCAGCACGGGTACGCCCGCCCACAGCGCATCGCTGGCCGTGGTGTGCGCGTTGCTCGGCAGCGTGTCGAGGAAAAGGTCGGCGGCGCTCTGCCGCCGGATATGCGCGTCCTTGGCCAGCAGCGGCGCGAAGACGAGCCGCCCCGGATCGAGCCCGGCGGCGCCGAACGCGGATGAGAGCCGCGCCGCGCCGTCGTCGGCAGGCTGCAGCAACCAGAGCAGGCTGCCGGGAACCTCGCGCAGGATCGCGATCCAGCGATCGAACAGCGCGGGGTTCAACCGGTCGGTCTTGTTGAAGCAGCAGAACACGAAACCGTTCTCGGGCAGGCCCACCTCGGCGCGCGCGCAGCGCTGGTCCGGAAAGGGCAGGGCGTCGTTGTTCAGCTGGTAGCAGCCGGGAAGCGCGAGCAGCCGCTCGGTGAACCAGGGCTCGAGCTCGGGCGGCAGCACGGTCGCGTCGGCGATCACGTAGTCGATCCAGTCCGCGCCCATCGTCGCGGGATAATCGAGATAGCTGGCCTGCAGCCGCGCCGGCCGCAGGGCCAGGATCTCGGCGCGGTCGCCGTCGGTGTAGCCGCCGAGGAAGACCAGCAGATCGAGCGCGTCGGCGTGGATGCGCCCGGCGGCGGTGCGATCGGACAGCTTCGACAGGTCGCGGAAGCAATCCGCGTCGGCGCCGAAGCGGCGGTAATGGGCGCTGTCCTCGGGCGGGTTCGTGGCATAGGCGAAGACCTCGAATCCGCTCCGGTCGTGACCGGAAAGCAGGTTCCAGATCATGTCGCCCAGGATATGGCGGCGGAAATCCGCCGACAGATAGCCGATGCGCAGCCGGTCACCCGGCCCGCGCATGGCGCGCGGAAGCGGCGGCAGGCGGGGCCCGGCTTTGCGCTCGATGCGCGCCGCCTTGGCGCGCGCGATCTGCCATTGCTCACGCGGTCCGATCGGCAGGAAAAGGCTGAAATAGGGCGAGATCGCCTCGGCACGCGGGCCACCCGCGGCGGCGCAGGCGCGTAAGGCGTCGGTCATCTCCTGCAACCCGTCCCAGTCGCAGGTCGCGAGCCGCGCGCGCACCATTCCCTCCAGCGCGGCGACCGAATCGGGATCCTGCTGCAGGACGGCGCGGAACCTTTCGGCGGCGCGCGCAGGCAGCTTCGCGGCCATGTCGAGTTGACCGAAATTCAGCAGCACGATGCTGGAGTTGGGAAGGATCGCCAGCGCCCGGTCGAAGCACGACGCCGCCTCCGCCCAGCGTCCCTGCTCGAAATGGACGAGCCCGAGGTTGTTCCAGGCCTCCCCGTCGCGCGGGTCGCGTTCCAGCGCCGCCCGCCATGCCGCCACCGCCGCCGCGGCATCGCCGGCGCGGCGCGCGACCTGCGCGAGCTCGCGCCAGCCATCGCGCCAGGCCGGCATCGCCTCCAGCGCGCGCCGGTAATAGTCGGGCGCGGCGGGATCGCCCGCGCGGGCCAGCCATCGCGCGGCGCGCTGCGCATGCTCGGCATGGCGCGGCAGCACGTCGCTGAGACGCCGCGCGATCGCCGCCGTCCCGGCGACGTCGCCCGCGCGCGACAATGCATGCAGCAGGTTCTGCAGCAGCAGCGGCGAGCCCGGCGCCTCGACGAGCGCCGCGCGCAGTGCCGCGATCCCGTCGGCCATGCGTCCCGTTGCGCAGCAGGCGACGCCCAGATAGCCCCGCGTCTCGGGATCCGGCTCCAGCGCCAGCGCGCGCGTGAAACTGTCGATCGCCGCCGCCGGCCTGCCGGTCTCGAGCAGCGCCATCCCCTGGAACCGCCAGGCACGGGCGGTCTCGGGCCAGCGCGCGAGCACCCGCGCGCACACCGCCAGCGCATCGGCAGGGCGCCCGCCCGCCCCCAGCCGCATGGCCTCCGCCAGCATGGCCTCGGGGGTATCGCTCATCACGCGCGCTCCATCCCGCGCGGTTACCCGACGCCCGAGGCTCCGCGGCGCCATGACGGGGCCGCGACCGAGGGCAGGCGCGCCCCCGATCCCGGCCCCGCCGCGCGTGCCGCGCTCAGGGCGCCGGCTTGACGAACTGCGCCAGCGAATACTCGTCGCTGCGCGCGACGTAGGTCAGCCCCTTGCGCGTCGCCCAGGTGTTGATCTGGTAGTAGAGCGGGATGATGCCCAGGTCGCCGATCGCGATCTCGCTCGCCTCGTGCAGCAGCTTCTCGCGCGCGGCATCGTCGACCGTGCCCATCGCCCGGTCCGAGAGTTCGTCGACGCGCGCATTGGAGTAGCGGCCGCGATTGGCGGCACCCGTTCCCTTCTCGCGGTTGGGCGTGCCCACCAGCGCGCGCAGCGGCGACGAGACCTCGCCGGTACCGCTCCCCCAGCCGAGCAGCGCCACGCTGTAGGCGTAGTGCGGCGCGCTCGCCTGGGTCGCGAACGTCGCCCAGGGCAGCGCCTGCACCTTGGTGTCGATGCCGACGCGGTTGAACATCGGTCCGATCGCCTGCAGCACCTTGTCGTCGTTCGGGTAGCGGTCGTTGGGACCGTGGATGGTCAACGTGAAGCCGTTCGGATAGCCCGCCTCGGCGAGCAGCCGACGCGCGCCCTCGGGGTCGAAGGCATCGGGCCTGAGGCGGGGCGACGCGCCGAAGAAGCTGTCGGGCAGGAAGCCGCCGGCGGGAATCGCGGAGCCTTCGAACAGCCGCTCGACGATCGCCTGTCGGTTGATCGACTTGCTCAGCGCGCGCCGCACCCTGAGATCCTTGAGCGGATTGGCCGCCAGCGCCTGCCCCGCCTTGTCGGCGGCATGGGGCGTCTGGTCGCGCGCCTGGTCCATGGCGAGGTAGATCAGCCGGTTCGAGGTCACCTGCTGCACCGAGACCTGCGGCGAGGCCTTCAGCCGGGCGAGATCCGTGGTCGGCACCGCCTCGATCATGGCGACGTCGCCCGACAGCATCGCCGCGGTGCGCGCCGTGTCGTTGACGATGATGCGCAAGGTCACGCGCTGCCAGTGCGGCTTGGGGCCCCAATAGGCGTCGTTGCGGACCAGCGTCACCCGGTCGTTGGGGATGAACTCCACCAGCTTGAACGGGCCCGTGCCGATCGAGGCGCGCGCGGCGTTGAACTCGCCGGTCGGTGCCTCGGACATCTTGCGGTTGACGATCGAAACCGTCGCGAGGTCGTTGGGCAGCAGCGGCCAGGGCGCACGGGTCTTGAAGCGGATGGTCAGCGGATCGACGATCTCGGTCGAGACGATCGCGCGGGTATAGAGCGTGAAGGGCGACGGCGAGTTCGGCACCCAGGGCACGCGCTGCAGCGTCGCCACCACGTCCTCGGCGCCGAATTCGCTGCCGTCGTGGAAGCGCACGCCCGGACGCAGCTTGAACTCCCAGGTCAGATCGTCGATCGGCCGCCAGGACAACGCCAGACCGGGCCCGACGCGCTGCCGCTCGTCGTGATGGACGAGCCGGTCGAAGACATGCGCGGCGACGTTGTTGTTGGGAGAGAGGTTGTGGAAATGCGGATCCATCGACGTAACGTTGCCGCTCAGCCCGATCGACAGGTCCTGGGCCTGCGCGCCGGCGGGCAGGCCGACGCCGGCAAGCAGGCCCGCCATGGCGAAGACGGCGAATTGCAGCGCGCGACGGCGCGGCGTGAAGGCAAGGTTCATCTCTGGGCTCCTCGCGAAGGGGTCCGTGTCGGGCAGGGATGATGCAGCACCGGCGGCACGCGCTCCAGCGCGGAAAGCGCCTCGGATCGCCCCCCGGGATCGCCGAGCGCCGCCAGGAGATGTAACGTCCTGGCCGGACGGCGCGAATATGTCCGTGGTGACGAACCCCAGCGCGAGGTTACCGATGGCCGAACTGCCCCACTTGCCGCCCAGGCGCCCCGAACGGGCCGGCGGCGAGTTGCGTGCCGATCTCTGCGTCATCGGCGCGGGCTCCGGCGGCCTGTCGGTGGCCGCCGGCGCGGTGCAGATGGGCGCGTCCGTCGTCCTGGTCGAGAAGGGCGAGATGGGGGGCGACTGCCTCAACACCGGCTGCGTGCCGTCCAAGGCGTTGATCGCCGCGGCCCACGCCGCTCGGGCGGTGCGCGACGCCAGTCGTTTCGGCGTCCACGCATCGGAGCCGGAGATCCGTTTCGCCGAGGTCCACGCGCATGTCCACGGCGTCATCGCCGCCATCGCGCCGCATGACAGCGTCGCACGCTTCGAGGGGCTCGGCGTCCACGTGATCAGGGCGGCGGCGCGCTTCGCGGGTCCCGAGATCGTCGAGGCCGGCGGCCAGCGGATCCGCGCGCGGCGCTTCGTCGTCGCCACCGGGTCGCGCGCCGCCATGCCGCCGATCCCGGGCCTCGCCGAGGCGGGGTACCTCACCAACGAAACGATCTTCGGCCTGACGCGATGCCCGCAGCATCTGCTCGTCGTCGGCGGCGGGCCGATCGGCGCCGAGCTTGCGCAAGCGTTCCGGCGGCTCGGCGCGCGCGTCACGTTGGTCGAGAAGGCGCGGATCCTGCCGCGCGACGAACCCGAAATCGTCGAGGTCCTGCGCACCGCGCTCCGTCGCGAGGGCGTGACGCTGCTGGAATCGACCGGGCTGCAATCGGTGCGGCGCGAGGGCGATCGCATCGTCGCGACGCTGGACGCCGACGGCCCGGACGGGCGCCACGTCGAGGCGAGCCATGTCCTCGTCGCCGCCGGACGCAGGCCAAATGTCGAGGATCTCGGCCTCGACGCCGCCGGCATCGCGCATGGCGCGACGGGGATCGTCGTCGACGCGCGGCTGCGCAGCAGCAACCGCCGGGTCTTCGCCATCGGCGACGTCGCCGGCGGGCCGCAATTCACCCATGTCGCGGGGCAGCACGCGGGCATCGTGATCCGCAACGCGCTTTTCGGGATTCCGGCTCGCGTCGACTACAAGGCGCTGCCCTGGGTGACCTACACGGATCCCGAACTCGCGCATGTCGGCCTCACCGAGGCGGCGGCGCGCGCGGCGGGCCACGACGCGAAGATCCTGACCTGGTCCTTCGCGGCCAACGACCGCGCCCAGGCGGAGCGCGCGACCGAGGGGCTCGCGAAGATCGTCCTGGGTCGCAAGGGCCGTGTCCTAGGCGCCACGATCCTGGGGCCGCGCGCCGGCGAGCTGATAGCGCCCTGGGTGCTGGCAATCGCGTCCGGCCTCGGGATCGGCAGCGTCGCCAGCGCGGTGCTGCCCTACCCGACGCTGTCGGAGATCTCCAAGCGCGCCGCCGGCAGCTACTACACGCCGAAGCTTTTCGGACGGACGACGCGGCGGATCGTCGGCCTCGTCCAGCGCTTCATCCCCTGACGGAGCGGGCCATGCGTCTCTCCCGGTTGATCGCCGATCGCAGGCTGTGGCTGGTCCTGGCGGCGCTCGCCGCGTTCGGCATCGTCCGCTGGTCCGGGCTCGGCGACGTCCTGTCGCTGGACACGCTGCGCACGCATCGCGAGGCGCTCGCCGGCTGGGTTGGCGGCAACGCCGTCCTCGCGGGCCTCGCCTATGTCGCCGTCTATGTCGCGGCCGTCGCCTTCTCGCTGCCCGGCGCGGTGTTCCTGACCCTCGCCGGCGGGTTCCTGTTCGGCGCGGCGCTCGGCACGCTGCTGACCGTGACGGGCGCCACCATCGGCGCCACGCTCGTCTTCCTCTTCGCCAAGGCGGTCTTCGGCGCGAACGCGCTGGACCGTTTCGGCGCGCCCGCCGCGCGGCTCGCCGACGGGATCAGGCGCAACGCGGCGTCCTATCTGCTGGTGCTGCGGCTCGTGCCGCTCTTTCCGTTCTTCCTCGTGAACCTCGTTCCCGCCTTCGTCGGCGTGCGTCTCCCGGTCTATGCGGTCACGACCTTCTTCGGGATCATCCCCGGCACGGCCGTGTTCTCGCTTGCGGGCGCCGGGCTCGGCGCCGTGCTCGACCAGGGCGGCGCGCTCACCCCCGGCGCGATCCTGACGCCGGAGATCCTGGCCGGACTGCTCGGCCTGGCGGCGCTGTCGCTGGCCGCGATACCGCTGCGAAAGCGCTTCGAAACGCGCGCCAAGTGAGGAGAGTGCGATGACGCGCCCCGCCCGCCCGTCCGTCCTCGGCCGTCGCGCCGCGCTCGGCACCGGCATCTCCTGCGCCATGTTCGCGCGCGCAGCCCGTGCCACGACGGACCCGGACGCGGCCTACGACACGCTGCTGCGGCGCCATGTGGCCGCCGGCGCCGACGGCATCACCCGTGTGGCCTATGGGCGCTGGCGCGCGAGCGGCGCCGATCGTGCGGCGCTCGACGGCGCCATCGCCGCGATGTCCGCGCGGCGACCCTCGGCGATGTCCCGCGCCGAGGCCTACGCTTTCTGGGCCAATCTCTACAACGCCGTCACGCTCAAG
>JBIKXN010000153.1:0-7850 GCA_044355765.1 Alphaproteobacteria bacterium | reverse complement strand
GCCTCTCCGACCCGGTCGCCAGTTCCAATCATGTTTCGCGCCGCCAGCGGATTCCTCTCCGGTTCCGTGCAGCCGGAAACTGCTCTAGAAATCCTCTCCGGGGCGGCGGGCGCGCATGCATGCCGCGGGGAGTGGGGAAAGGTCTTTCATGCAGATCCTGTTCAGCAACGCCGCCGTCTATGACGGGGTGTCGGACGCGCTGCGCCCGGGTTGCGACGTGCTGGTCGAGGGCGGAGAGATCCGCGAGGTCTCGGACCGGCCGATCGCGGCGAACGCCGCGACGCGCATCGACCTGCGCGGACGCACGCTGATGCCTGGGCTGATCGACTGCCACGTGCATGTCACGGCCACCATGCTCGACCTCGGCGCCAACGCGCGCGTGCCGCATACGCTGCAGGCCTACAAGGTCATGCCGATCCTGCGCGGCATGCTTGATCGCGGGTTCACCTCGGTGCGCGACGCCGGCGGCGCCGACTATGCGCTGTCGGTCGCGGTCGACACGGGTATCGTGCAGGGCCCCCGCCTGTTCGTGTCGGGGCAGGCTCTGAGCCAGACCGGCGGCCATGCCGATTTCCGCGGCCGCTGGGACGAGAACGAACCGCCCTGTGGCTGCTGCCGGCGCCTGGGCCGGTTGGGCCGCGTGGTCGACGGTGTCGACGCCTGCAGGCGCGCCGTGCGCGAGGAGATCAAGGCCGGCGCCAGCCAGATCAAGGTCATGGCCTCGGGCGGCGTCGCCTCGCCGACCGACCCGATCGGCTTCATGGGGTTTTCCGAGGACGAGCTGCGCGCCATCTGCGCCGAGGCGGAGTCGGCCCAGACCTATGTCATGGCCCATGCCTACACGCCGTCGGCCATCCGGCGGGCCGTGGCTTGCGGGGTGCGCACGATCGAGCACGGCAATCTGGCCGACGACGAGACCGCGGCGGCGATGACGGCGGCCGGCGCGATCGCCGTGCCGACGCTGGTTACATACGACGCGCTTGCCGAGCAGGGCGCCGCGCTCGGCTTTCCCGCCGACAGCGTCGCCAAGATCGAGACCGTCCGCGGGGCCGGCATCAGGTCGCTCGAGATCTTCACCCGCCATGGCACGCGGATGGCGTTCGGGACCGACCTGCTCGGCGAACTTCATGGCCGCCAGTCTGACGAGTTCGTGATCCGGGGCCGGGTCCTGCCGGCGGCCGCCGTGCTGCGCCAGGCGACCTCCGTCGCCGCCGAAGTTCTTCGCATGCCCGGACGCCTGGGCGAGATCCGGGCCGGGGCGATCGCCGATCTTCTGGTGGTCGATGGCGACCCGATGGCGGACATCTCGGTCCTGCGCGGCCAGGGCGAGCGTCTGGCGGCGATCATGAAGGCCGGGGTCTTCCACAAGAACCGCCTGACCTGAAGCGCGCCCCGGCGACCCTGTGGACCAGGGGCGCCTCCGGACTCGACTCGGCGCATGAGGGCTGGCAGATAAGCCCCTGCGATGGGCCACATGATCAGGTCCCGGGCCTGAGTGCCCGGCACCGTTGGCAGCCCGGCCACCCCAGGGTTAATCTGGGGGCTTTCCCCTTGGGGCGGTCCGCGCCGGGCCGCGCTGGTGCAGGAGCTTAGATGTTCGCGCGATTGCTTGGACTTCTTTCCGCCGACATGGCGATCGACCTCGGCACGGCCAACACCCTTGTCTATGTCAAGGGACGCGGCATCGTCCTGAACGAACCCTCGGTCGTCGCGATCGCCGAGGTGAAGGGCAAGAAGCAGGTCCTCGCGGTCGGCGACGAAGCCAAGCTGATGCTTGGCCGCACGCCCGGAAACATCACTGCGATCAGGCCTTTGCGCGACGGTGTTATCGCCGATTTCGAAGTCGCCGAGGAAATGATCAAGCACTTCATCCGCAAGGTTCACAACCGGCGCACCTTCGCCTCGCCGCAGGTCATCGTCTGCGTGCCGTCCGGCTCGACGGCGGTCGAGCGTCGGGCGATCCAGGAAAGCGCCGAGGCCGCCGGTGCGCGCCGCGTGTTCCTGATCGAGGAACCGATGGCGGCGGCGATCGGCGCCGGGCTCCCGGTCACCGAACCGACCGGCTCGATGGTCGTCGACATCGGCGGCGGCACCACCGAGGTGGCCGTGCTCTCGCTCGGCGGGATCGTCTATTCGAAATCGGTGCGCGTGGGCGGCGACAAGATGGACGAGGCGATCATCGCCTATATCCGGCGCAACCATAACCTGCTGGTCGGCGAATCTTCGGCGGAGCGGATCAAGAAGGAGATCGGCTCGGCTGCGCCGCCCGAGGACGGCGAGGGCCGGGTGATGGAGATCAAGGGGCGCGATCTCATGAACGGCGTCCCCAAAGAACTGGTCATTTCCGAGCGCCAGATCGCCGAAAGCCTCGCCGAGCCGGTCTCGGCGATCGTCGAGGCGGTCAAGGTGGCGCTGGAGCACACCGCGCCGGAACTGGCCGCCGACATCGTCGACAAGGGGATCGTCCTGACCGGCGGGGGGGCGCTGTTGTCGAATCTGGACGTCGTGCTACGCCATGCCACCGGCCTGCCGGTGTCGATCGCCGACGATCCCTTGACTTGCGTCGCGCTCGGCACCGGGCGGTGCCTCGAGGAGATGAAGACGCTGCGCAACATCCTCATATCCATGTATTGACGGCGCGCGGTGGTGGGCGGCCGGTCGCCGGCCGCGCAAGTTGACGACGGAGGGCCGAAGTGGCGCTGAGGAGGTCGGGATCCGTGTTGCGTCTCGCCGCGCCCCTGCGCGGCCTGGCGCAGCGTTTCGCCGTTCTCGGTCTGGTCCTGGCGTCGGTCGCCATGATCGCACTCGATCGCGCCGAGCCGCGCCTTTTCGAGCGCATGCGCGCCGCGGTGCTCGACGTCGCGGTGCCCGCGGTCGATGCGCTGTCGCAGCCGGTCGTCGCCGCCCAACGCGTCGCCGACGGGGTGGCGCAACTCACAACGATCCACGCCGAGAACGCGCAGCTGCGCGAGGAGAACGCCCGCCTGCTGCAATGGCAGTTGGTGGCGCGCTCGCTCGACTCCGAGAACCGCGAATTGCGGCGTCTGCTCCAGGTGCCGGGAGATCCCCCGCTCGGTTTCGTGACGGGCCGCGTCGTGGCGAACGCGGGTGGTTCCTTCGTGCGTTCGGTCCTGGTCCTGGCCGGCGCCGCGGACGGCGCCGCCAAGGGGCATGCGGCGGTGGCGCCCGACGGCCTCGTCGGGCGGGTGACCGATGTCGGCGAGCGCGCCGCGCGCGTCCTTCTGCTTACCGACATGAATTCCAACATTCCGGTCGTGGTGGAGAACAGCCGCGAGCGGGCGATCGCGGCCGGCGATAACTCGCCGCGTCTACGCCTGCTCTTCCTGTCGCCGACCGCCCAGCCGCAGATCGGCGACCGGATCGTCACGTCGGGCCATGGCGGCATCTTCCCGCCGGGCATTCCGGTCGGCGCGGTCGTCGGCTTCCGCGACGGCCTGCCCCTCATCCAGCCTTTCGTGGATTTCTCGCGCCTGGAATTCGTCCGCCTCGTCGATTTCGGACTGGGCGGCGTTCTTCCCCAGGGTGCGCCGCCGCCCTCGCGCGGCGCGCGCGGCGGGCGATGAGGCCGGCGCTTTTCCAGCGCGTCGATCTCCGACTGCGCCAGGCCCTGCCCGGCCTGCTCGTCCTGCTCTGCATCATGCTGTCGGTGGCGCCCGTCCGTCTGCCGGATCATGCGCTGGTGGCGCCGGGCGTGGTGCTGATCGCCGTCTTCTACTGGACGGTGCATCGTCCGGACCTGCTGCGGCCGTGGCAGGCCTGCCTGTTCGGCCTTCTGGACGACATCCTGTCGGGCGGCAGCCTGGGCGTGAACGCGCTGGTCCTGACCCTGGCGCATTGGGTGGTGGTGTCGCAGCACCGCGTCTTCCGCGGCAAGAGCTTCGTTGTGGTGTGGATCGCCTTCGCCATGCTGGCGCCGGTCGCCATCTCGCTCACCGCGCTGCTCTCCGCCGTCGCGGGCCGTAGCCCGCTCGATCCTGTCATCGTCCTGGTGCAGACCACGCTGACCATAGCGCTCTATCCGCCGCTGGCTTGGCTGTTCGGCCGGGCGCAGCGTCTGTTCCTGGCCGGGATCTGAAGCCGTGAGCCGCGAGGTCGGGCGGTCCCGTTCCTTCTCCCGCCGCGCAAGCCTTCTGCTCGGCGGCCAGCTCGGGCTGTTCGGCTTGCTCGCCGGGCGGCTCTACTGGCTGCAGGTGGTCGAGAGCGAGAAGTACCAGGTCCTAGCCGACACCAATCGCATCAGCCTGCGCCTGCTACCGCCCGTGCGCGGCAAGATCCTCGACCGGCGCGGCGAGGCGCTGGCCGTCAATCGGCCCAACTACCGTATCGTGCTGGTGCCGGAACTGACCGGCAACGCGGCCACCACGTTGGATGTGCTGGGCAACCTGCTGTCGATCGGCGAGGCGGACCGTCGGCGCATCCTGCGCGACGTGGCGCGCAAGCGCCGTTTCGTGCCGATCGTCGTGAAGGACAACCTGACCTGGGACGAGGTCAGCCGGGTCGCGGTGAACACGCAGGACCTGCCGGGTGTGCAGTTCGACGTCGGCTTTAGCCGGGAGTATCCGCTCGGCAGCGACGTCGCCCATCTCGTGGGCTATGTCGCGCCCCCGGCGGAATCGGACCTCACCGGGGATCCGCTGCTCGAACTTCCGGATTTCCGCATCGGGCGAAACGGCATCGAACGCGTCTACGACCTCGCCATGCGCGGCCGCGGCGGCACCAGCCAGGTCGAGGTGAACGCGGTCGGCCGCCCGATCCGCGAATTGTCGCGCAGCGAGGGCGATCCCGGCATGGACGTCGCGCTGACCGTCGATGCTGGGTTGCAGCGTTTCTGCATGCAGCGCCTGTCGCGCGAGGAAAGCGCCGCGGCCGTCGTGCTGGAGGTCTCGACCGGCGAGGTGCTCGCATCGGCGTCATGGCCCAGCTTCGATCCCAACGATTTCGCAACCGGGATCCCGGCGGGCCTGTGGCGGCAGTTGCTGGCCGATTCGCGCGGACCGCTCAACAACAAGGCGGTGTCCGGTCAATACGCGCCCGGATCGACCTTCAAGATGCTGGTCGCCCTGGCCGCGCTCGAGGCCGGCGTGATCACGCCCGAACAGCGCGTCGCCTGTCCGGGCCATCTCGATCTCGGCGACAACCGTTTCCATTGCTGGAAGCGCGGCGGCCACGGCTCGGTCGACATGGTCGAATCCATCAAGCAGTCCTGCGACGTCTATTTCTACGAGGTCGCTCGCCGCTGCGGCATCGATCGGATCGCCGCCGTGGCGCGGCGCTTCGGGCTGGGCCAGACGCTCGGCATAGATCTGCCGTCCGAGCGCGGGGGGCTCGTGCCGACCCGCGGCTGGAAGGAGGGCGTCCACCGCAAGCCCTGGGCGCAGGGCGACACGCTGGTCGCCGGCATCGGTCAGGGCTTCGTGCTCGCGACGCCGCTGCAACTGGCGGTGATGACCGCGCGGCTGGTCAATGGCGGGCGCGCTGTCGAGCCCTATCTCGTCCGCGAGCGCGGCGAGGCGCGCGGCGGCTCTGCCCGCGGCGAGGCGGCACCGCCGATCGCGGTGCCCCCGGCACATCTCGCGCTGCTGCTCAAGGCGATGTCCGGCGTGGTCAACGACCCGCGCGGCACGGCTTTCCGTGCGCGCATCGAGGAACCCGAATTCGCAATGGGCGGCAAGACCGGGACGTCCCAGGTCCGTCGCATCACCGTGCAGGAGCGCGCGACCGGACTGCGCAAGCCGCACGAAGTGCCCTGGAACGAGCGCGACCATGCGCTGTTCGTCGGGTACGCGCCGGTGCGCGACCCGCGCTACGCCTGCGCGGTCATCGTCGAGCATGGCGGCGGCGGCTCGGCGGTGGCGGCGCCGATCGCGCGCGACATACTGCTTGAAGCGCAGCGGCGCGGCAGCGCCGGCCCGCCGCCGCCCCGCGAGCGCCGCGCGTCCGGCAGCGGCCCGGCGGCGGGCTGAGCGCGGCCATGCGGGCGAGCGACATCTTCCGTGGCGACGGCGAGCGCGGGCTGCTCGACAAGCTGGCCGCGGTGAACTGGGGGCTCGTTCTGCTGATCGCCCTGGTGTGCTCCATCGGCTTCGCGATGCAGTACTCGGCGGCGGGCGGCAGCATGGATCCGTGGGCGGGGCGCCAGATGATGCGCTTCGCCGTCGGGGTGGCGATGATGATCGCCGTGGCGCTGGTGCATCTGCGCTGGTGGTACTGGCTGGCCTATCCCGTCTACGCCGCTGGTCTGGTGCTGCTCGTCGGGGTCGAGATCTTCGGCCGCGTCGGCATGGGCGCACAGCGCTGGATCGACCTGGGGGTCGTGCAGTTCCAGCCCACCGAGGTCATGAAGTTCGGGCTGGTTCTGGTGCTTGCCCGCTATTTCCATGGACTGAGCAGCGAGGCGGTCGCGCGCCCGGCGATGCTGGTCTGGCCCATCCTGCTCGGGCTGGTGCCGGCGCTTCTGGTCGCCAAGCAACCCGATCTCGGGTCGGCGCTGCTGCTGCTGATCCTGACCGGCGCGATGCTGTTCCTGGCCGGGGTGCGGATCTGGAAGTTCCTCGCCGTCGGTGCCGCCGTCGTCGCGGCCCTGCCGCTCGCCTGGACGCAGCTGCGCGACTACCAGAAGCAGCGGGTGCTCGTGTTCCTCAATCCGGAGAACGATCCGCTCGGGTCGGGCTACCACATCATCCAGTCGAAGATCGCGCTGGGTTCCGGCGGCGTCTGGGGCAAGGGATTCATGCAGGGCACGCAGGCGCATCTGCAGTTCCTGCCGGAGAAGCAGACCGACTTCATCTTCACGATGTTCGCCGAGGAATTCGGCCTCGCCGGGGGGCTGCTGCTGCTGTGCCTCTATGGCGCGATCCTCGTCTATGGAACCACGATCGCGCTCGCGGCGCGCAGCCAGTTCGCGCGGCTGGTGGCGTCGGGCGTGATGGTCGCCTTCTGGGTCTATGCCTTCATCAACATGGCGATGGTGACCGGGTTGATCCCGGTGGTCGGGGAGCCCTTGCCGTTCGTCTCTTATGGCGGCACCGCCCTGATGGCGCTGCTGATCAGCTTCGGCCTGGTGATCAACGTGTCGGTGCATCGCCAGGCCCAGGTCCGGGCCGGCGACGACCCGGGCGGCTGATTCCGGGCGCATGGCGACCGCCGCAACCGGACTGTCGACAACCCCCGCGCGCTTTGCTATATGCGCGGCCCCGCGTCGGGAAACGTGGGCGCTTAGCTCAGTTGGTAGAGCAGCTGACTCTTAATCAGCGGGTCATAGGTTCGAGCCCTATAGCGCCCACCATCCCGTCCTATCGTGCCTGGCACGCTGCCATCGGTTCGCCACGTCGCCGCCAGACCCGCCCGGACCGGACGGCGTCGGGGCCATGGACATGCCCGCGTCAAGGCACCACCATCCGGGTCGCGCGGCGCGTGCGCCGTCGACGGGGGAGGACGGAGGCAGAGATGGCCTATCTCGGGGTCGACCCGTGGCGCCGTCAGTATTTCGCCGCGGTCGCCTGCCCGCCGGGGATCGACATTCCCGTCGACGAGGCAAGCGCCTGGGCGCTCTACCCGGCGCTGCGCCACGTCCACAACAAGCTCTGGATCTGCGCCACGCAGGACGTCGGGCACGGGCCGCACGGCGTCGAACCGCCGCGCTATCCCGTGTTCTCGAAGCCGATCTACAACATGCGCGGCATGGGGACGGGCAGCCGCCTGCTGCGGTCGGCGGCGGCCTATCGGGCGAACGGCCAGCCCGGCCATATGTGGATGGAGCATCTGCGCGGACCGCATGTGAGCTCGGATCTCGCGCTGGTCCGCGGCCGGGCCACGTGGATGCGGCACAC
>JBIKXN010000152.1:0-7867 GCA_044355765.1 Alphaproteobacteria bacterium | reverse complement strand
TGTCCTCGCCGCAGGGCGTGTCGTCGGTCGCGTGCGATCCGCGCCGGTTCGGCCAGCCGAGGACCGGCGACAGGCCCTTGATCGTCGTCGGCACGCCGTCGATGGCGGACAGCGGACGCCCCTCGCCGTAGCGTCGTTCGGAGGCGCGCGCCATCTCCAGCGCCGTCTGCTCCTCGACCCGGCAGAAGGCGTTCAGCGCGTCGTTGCGGGCGGCTATGCGCGCGAGCGCCGCGCGCGCCGCCTCCACCGGCGACAGGCGACGCCGGGCGAAAGCCTCGGTCATGGCTTCCGCCGTCATCTCGCAAGGATCGGTCACCTGCTGGCTCCCCGGGCTACGCCTTTTGCGCGCGGACGATACCAGCGCGGCCTACGCCACGGGAACAGGCTTCGGCCGACCGGCCTGCGACGGGTTGATACGGCGCGGGCGGCTGCCCATATCCCGGCAGGCGGAGGCGCCGTGTCGCGGGCCTTCGCCATCGTTCCGCTTGCCTCGTGGAGGGAGCCCGCATGTCGCGTCTGCAGCTGTTCAATCACCCGTTGCTTCTGGGCTTCGAGGAATTCGAGCGCACGCTCGACCGCATCGCCAAGACCGGCGACGGCTATCCGCCCTACAACATCGAGCAGCGCGGCGAAAACCGCATCCGCATCACCCTCGCCGTCGCCGGCTTCGCCGCCGCGGATCTCGGCGTGCAGATCGAGGACAGCCAGCTCGTCATCCGCGGCAAGCAGACCGAGGAGGCGGGCAAGGTGTTCCTGCATCGCGGGATCGCCGCGCGCCAGTTCCAGCGCAGCTTCGTGCTCGCCGAGGGCCTCGAGGTCGTCGGCGCGACGCTCGACAACGGGCTGCTGCACATCGACCTGGAGCGGCCGCAGCCGGCGACGCGCGTGCGCCGGATCGAGATCAGGGACGCCGACGCGGCCGCGCGCGCCGCCGGTCCGCGCGGCTGAAGGGGAGGGACGCATGGCCTTCGACGCATCCAGGGCGCGCTATGTCGCGCTGTCGCAGAAGGACTTCGCCGCGCTGGGGCTGGATCGCCTCGCCTATGTGAAGCGGATCCTGCGCGACGGCGAGCTGGTGTTCGAGATCCATACCGCCGATGGCGACGCCGTCGCCGCGCTCGACTCGCAGGACGTCGCGGTCGCCACGATCCTGCAGAACGGGTTGATGCCGGTCAGCGTTCACTGACCCGGCGCGGCGTCACGCCGCCGAGGCCTGGTGTTCGACGAGCAGCGCGTAGAGCGCCTCCGGGGTTTCTGAACCCCGCAGCTTCTCGCGCGTCGCCCGATCGCGCAGCAGCCGCGAGACGCGCGCCAGCGCCTTGAGATGATCGGCACCCGCGCCGCCGGGGGCGAGCAGCAGGAAGATCAGGTCCACCGGCTGTTCGTCGATCGATTCGAAGTCGATCGGACGGTCCAGCCTGGCGAACAGCCCGAACAGACGCGGCAGGTTCGCCAGCTTTCCGTGCGGTATCGCCACCCCGTCCCCGACACCGGTGGTGCCGAGGCGCTCGCGCTCGAGCAGGACGTCGAAGATCGTCCGCTCGGGTTCGCCGGTGAGTTCGCTCGCACGCCGGGCGAGTTCCTGCAGGGCCTGCTTCTTGCTGGTCGCCTTGAGGGAGGCGATCACTGCGGCCGGCGTCACGAGGTCGGAGATCAGCATGGCGATACGGGGTTCTCGGATGCGCCCGGCGGATCCGGCCCTCGGTTTCGGGACCGGCCTCCGGAGGCGGCGCGGCGGCATATATGCCGGTGCGGCCCGGGAGTCAATTTCGCGGGTTCACGATCCGTTCGCGCCGGTCAGAGCCCGAGCGCCTTTTCCCGCCGCCGCTGGACCGACGAAGGGATGCCCAGCGCCTCGCGGTACTTCGCGACCGTCCGGCGCGCGATGTCCACGCCGTCCGCCTTGAGGATGTCCACCAGCGCGTCGTCGGACAGCACCTTGTCGGCGGTCTCGCCCTCGATCATCCCGCGGATACGATGGCGCACGGCTTCGGCCGAATGGCTCTCGCCGCCGCTCGAATTGGTGATCGAGGCGGTGAAGAAGTACTTCAGCTCGAATATGCCGTGCGGCGCCGCGATGAACTTGTTGGTGGTGACGCGGCTGACCGTGGATTCGTGCATCTCGATCGCGGTGGCGATGTCGCGCAGCACCAGCGGGCGCATGAAGGTCACGCCATAGGCGAAGAAGGCGTGCTGCTGCCGGACGATTTCGGTCGCGACCTTGAGGATCGTCTGGGCGCGCTGGTGGAGCGACTTGACCAGCCAGTTCGCGGCCTGCAACTGGTCGGCGATGAACTCGCGGTCCGGCCGCTTGCGCGACGCCCGCGAGATCCGCGCATGGTAGCGCTGGTTGACCAGCACCCGCGGCAAGGCGTCGGGGTTGAGTTCGACCAGCCACCCGCCATCCGCGGCCCGGCGCATCAGCACGTCGGGAATGATGGGTTCGGCGGCGCGCTCGTCGAAGATGTGGCCGGGCTTCGGATCCAGCGCCTTGATCTCCGCCACCATCTCGGCGAGATCCTCGGCATCGACCCCGCAGACCTTGAGCAGCGCCGGCAGGTCGCGCTTCGCGAGCAGGCCCAGATTATCGAGCAGCGCCTGCATGGCCGGGTCGAGACGGTTGCGCTCGCGCAGCTGCAGCGCCAGGCACTCGGCGAGCGAGCGGGCGAAGAGCCCGGCAGGTTCGAAGGCATGGAGCCGCTCGAGCGTGCGCTCGACCCGCCCGACGTCGCAGCGCAGCGTCTGCGCGACCTGCGTCAGGTCCGCGTGCAGGTAGCCGGCCTCGTCCAGCTGGTTGAGCAGGCTCTGCGCGATGATCCGGTCGGCGGGGTCCTTGAGTTCGACGGCGATCTGGCCGAGCACGTGTTCGCGCAGCGAGGTCGGCCGCGACAGGATGTTCTCGAACCCGAAATCGGGATCGTCGAAATCGCCGCCGCCGGCGCGGCTGGTGCCGAGGCTGCCCCAGGACATCGGTTCGGGCGAATCGCCCGGGCCCTCGTCGTAGGCGTTCGACATGTCGGCGTCGATCGGCGCCTCGGCCTGGGGCGCGGCATCCGGACCGCGGGCGATCGGATCGAGGATCGCGCCGGGGTCGCGCTCGTCGCCGCTGCGTTCGACCGGCTCGTCGCGATGGTCCTGGTCGGGATCGTCGCGTTCGAGCAGCGGATTGCGCTCCAGCTCGGTCTCGACATAGGCGGCCAGTTCCTGGCTGGACATCTGCAGCAGCTTGATCGCCTGCTGCAGTTGCGGCGTCATCACCAGGCCCTGCGCCTGGCGCAGGTCGAGCCGAGGTCCGATGCTGCGCGCCGCTCCGGTCGACATGGCTCAGCCCGCTCCGCTTCTCACAACGAGAAACGCTCGCCGAGATAGACGCGGCGGACATTGGCGTCGCCGACGATCTCCGCGGGCGTGCCTTCCATCATCACGCGTCCGTCGTGCAGGATGTAGGCGCGATCGACGATGTCGAGCGTCTCGCGGACGTTGTGGTCGGTGATGAGCACGCCGATGCCGCGGTCCTTGAGATGCTTGACCAGCTCGCGGATGTCGCCGACGGCGATCGGATCGATGCCGGCCAGCGGCTCGTCGAGCAGCATGAAGCTCGGGCGCGAGGCCAGCGCGCGGGCGATCTCGGTGCGCCGGCGCTCGCCGCCCGACAGCGCCAGCGCCGGCGTGCGGCGCAGATGCGAGATCGAGAACTCCGCAAGCAGGTCCTCCAGCATCGCGGCGCCGCGGTCGCGGTCCTTCTCGACCATCTCGATCACGGCGCGGATGTTCTGCTCGACCGTCATGCCGCGGAAGATCGACGCTTCCTGCGGCAGATAGCCGATGCCAAGCCGCGCGCGGCGGTACATCGGCAGCCGGGTGATGTCGACGCCGTCGAGGGTGATCGTCCCGTAGTCTGGGGCGAGCAACCCGGTGATGATGTAGAAGCATGTCGTCTTGCCGGCGCCGTTCGGGCCGAGCAGGCCGACCGCCTCGCCGCGCGACAACCGCAGGCTGGCGTCGCGCAGGACCGGACGCTTGCGGAACGACTTGCCGAGATTGCTCGCCACGATGCCGCGATTGTCGGCGACCAGCGCGGGACCGGACGGGTTCCTTGGCGGGGGCGCGTATCGTCCGGCGTCGCTCATGGACGTTGCTGCCTTTCGTTGCGCTTCTCGGGCACGAACAGGCCGCGCACGCAGGACGTGCCGGTACCCGGCTTGCAGCTGAGCTTGTAGAGCCCGTTGTTGAGGTTGAGTTCCAGCACGTCGCCGGATGCCTGGTTGCGTCCGCGCGTCAGCTTGACGTTGCCGCTCAGCACGGCGATCCCGGTCGAGGCGTTGTAGCGGCCCGTCTCGCCCTGCGCGACCTCGGTCGCGGTGGTGACCACGGTGTTGCCGAAGGCCTCGACCCGCTCGAGCCGCCGGTCGCCGGTGCCCGCGGGAGCCGGCGCGGCGGGGCGCTGCCTGGCGGCCGCGTTGCGCCGCTGCTGGGGCTGCGGCTGCGTCGAATCGAAATAGGCGGCGAGCGTGTCGGCGCCGATGCGCCGTCCGTCCGCGGTGACGACGAGCGCGTTGCCGCGCGCGACCGCCATGTCCTTGGCCTCCCAGTACTCGATGCTGTCGCGCGCGGTGATCTGCTGCGTCGCGGTCGAGATCTTGAGCGACTTGCCGGTCAGGGTGACGATGCGGCTGTCGAGATCGTAGACGCCCGCATCGGCGACCGCGCGATGCCCGGCGGTCGAGATGCGCACGTTGCCGGACGCCGTGTAGCGGTAGATCTCGCTGTTGCCCGACTGGTTCTGCCGATAGAACGCGGTCAGCGTGTCGGCCTCGATCGTCTTGTCGCCCTGGCTCACCCGCGCGTCGCCGCGCGCGACATAGCGCAGGTTCTCGCGGTCCCATTCGATCCCGTCGCGCGCCATGATCTCCACGGGCGTGCCGGCGTCGCCGCCGCTCGCCGGCGCCTGCTGTGCGGGCACCGGCGCAGCGGCGGCAACCAGGATGCATCCGGCCAGGATCGCGGCCGCCGCGTGGCGCAGGATCATGGCCGCGACCTCGCGCCCGCGGCCTCGGCCGGTCGGCGGGCATAGGACAAGATGCGCGATTGGCCGCGCAGGAAGATCCGCGCGCCCTTGTCCTCGATGCGGAACCCCGCCGCCTCCATCTCGAGGTCGGGGCCTTGTCCGCGCACCGGGGCGTCGCCTTCGGCGGTGCCCGGCCGGAACTGGAAGCGGGCGCTCTCGGTATGCAGCTGGTAGCCGCGGTCCTGGAACAGCGTCACGGCTCCGCTGAGCTCGAGCGCCTCGGCGCGTCGATCGTAGACGCCGCGCTGCGCTTCCATGGCTATCCAGGTCCCGTTGGCGAGCGCGATGTCGCCCTTCGGCTCCTCGAGCTGCGTGAGCGGCTCTCCGGAGGCCGACTGCGCGGCGAGCCGCGCGGTCACGAGGAAGGGCTGGTTGCGCTCGTCGACGCCCACGTAGCGCGGTGCTTCCATGCGCAGGTTCTCCAGGTCGTCCGGCTTCACGACCACCTTGGGAATGGCGAAACGCGATTCGCCGGTGTTGACATGCGACCAGAGCGTGAGCGCCAGCAGCAGCGCGACCGCCGCGGCGGGCAGCGCGATCTTCATCGACACGACGAACCGGCTGTATCCGGCGCTGTGCCGCCGGCGCGGCAGCGGCACGATGCTGGCGAGCCGCTCGCCGATCCGGCGCGCGCCATTGGCGCGCGCGGCCGGCGCCTCGGTGTCGGGCATCGCCGTCATGCGACGCCCGCGCGCAGTATGTCGTGCATGCGCACGACGCCCACCGGTCGGTCGCCGTCGACGACGACCAGCTGGGTCACGGCCTTCTCGTTCATGACGGCGAGCGCTTCGGCGGCGAGCGCGCCCGGACGGATCGTCTTCGGCGCGCGGTTCATGATCGTCGCGGCCGCCAGCCCGGTCAGCTGCGGGCTCATATGGCGGCGCAGGTCGCCGTCGGTCACGATCCCCGCCAGCCGGCCCGTCTCGTCGGCGACGATCGCGCAGCCGAAGCCGCAGGCGGTCATGACGATCAGCGCTTCGCCCATGGGGGTCGCGGGCTCGACCAGGGGCATGTTCGGCGCGCCGTGCATCAGGTCGCCGACCTTGAGCAGCTGCTTTCCGAGCCTGCCGCCGGGATGGAAGACCCGGAACTGGTCGGCGGTGAAGCCCTTGCGTTCGAGCAGCGCGACGGCCAGCGCGTCGCCCAGCGCCAGCATCATCGTCGTGGAGGTGGTCGGCGCGAGCCCGAGCGGACATGCTTCGGGAACGTTCGGCAGGACGAGCGCGACGTCGGCGGTCTGCGCCAGCGTCGAGGCGGCGCGCGACGTCATGGCGACGACCGGTATGCGGAACCGCTTGGCATGCGCCAGCAGATCGGCGAGCTCGGGGGTCTCGCCGGAATTGGACAGCGCCAGGATGGCGTCCGGCGCGGCGATCATGCCCAGATCGCCGTGGCTCGCCTCTCCGGGGTGGACATACTGGGCCGGCGTGCCGGTCGACGCGAACGTGGCCGCGATCTTGCGCCCGACCAGACCCGACTTGCCCATGCCGGTCACGATCACGCGTCCGCGCGCGGCGACCAGGATGTCGAGCGCGGCCGGGAACGCTGCGCTCAGGCTGTCCGAAAGCGCGGCGAGGGCACGGCTTTCAAGATCGAGGACACGTCGTGCGGCGGCCAGATCGTCCGCCCCCGAGGCCGGGAGCGCATGCGCGATCGCGGCGCCGGTCATGGCTGCCGCCCGGCGCGGCATGCGCGTCGGTCCGTGATCCCGTCGAAGGCGCCCGAAGGACTCATGGCACCAAATTGGCCTCGTCGTTGCTAATCAGCAAGATCTATGCCGAATGATGATTAACAATCAACGAAGCCGATGGGCGCCGCGGCTCTGCCGCGGCCCGGCCGGACCGGTCAATGCGCGAAGAAGTCGGTGTCCGCCCAACCCAGCAGGTCGAGTTCCGCGCGGGTCGGCAGGCAGGCGAACACCGCCCGAGCCAGTTCGCTGCGGCCCTCGCGCGCGAGCATGGCGTCCAGCCGGTCGCGTATCGCGTGCAGATGGACCACGTCGGCGGCCGCGTAGCGTTGCTGCGCCTGCGTCAGCTCGTCGGCGCCCCAGTCGGAGGATTGCTGTTCCTTGCTGAGATCGACCCCCAGCAGTTCGCGCGCGAGGTCCTTGAGGCCGTGGCGGTCGGTGAAGGTGCGCACCAGCCGCGAGGCCATCTTCGTGCAGTACACGGGCGCGGGCATCGTGCCGAGATGGCGTCTGATCGTCGCCAGGTCGAAGCGCGCGAAATGGAAGATCTTGACCACGCCTGGATCGCGCAGGACGGCGCAGAGGCGCGGGGCGGCGTAGCGTCCGCGCGCGAAGCGCACGAGATGGACCTTGCCGTCGGCGCCGCACATCTGCACGAGGCAGAGCCGGTCGCGGAAGGGATTGAGGCCCATCGTCTCGGTGTCGATGGCGAGCGAGGCGCCGAACTCGACGCCCTCGGGAAGGTCGCCCTCATGCAATGCGATGGTCATGCTGCCTCGGCGGCTGTCGCGGATCGTTTCGCGCCGCAGTGGTCGGTCGGCGCGCGGCGGCGGCGGATCGCCGTCGCCCGCGAGGGGCTCCGGCGATCCGCCGCCGAGCATCTGGTGCCCGAGAGAAGACTCGAACTTCCACGGCCTTGCGGCCACTAGAACCTGAATCTAGCGCGTCTACCAATTCCGCCACCCGGGCCCGCGCTCGCTCGCCAACGTCCGAAGACGACGCCGAGCGGTGCGTTCAGTAGCCAAGCGGGGGCGGCGCGTCAAATGCATTGTCGGCCCAGCGGTCGGCAGAGCCAATCTTGACCGCCCGGCGGACGGGTTTATAAGCGGCGG
>JBIKXN010000151.1:0-7881 GCA_044355765.1 Alphaproteobacteria bacterium | reverse complement strand
GAGGCGATCGGCGCGCTGACCTTCGCCCAGGCCGACGAGGCCTTCGCTGCGGCGGGCATCTGGTACGCGCCGGTGCAGAACTACACCGACCTCGCCAGCGATCCGCAGGCGGCCCATAACCGGGTGTTCGAGAAGATCCGCGTCGCCGGGCGCGACGCCGTCGTCGTCAACCACCCCAATCGCTACGATGGACAAGTTCCCCCGGTGCGCCGCGTCGCGGAGCGGGTCGGCCAGGACACCGGCGCGGTGCTCGCCGATTTCGGCTTCGCCGAGGGCGAGATCGACGCGCTGCGCGCCGACGGGGTGGTCGCGTGACCTCAACGGATGTCGCCGGCGGGCCGCCCGTCGCGCTCGTCACCGGCGCCAGGCGCGGCCTGGGTGCCGCGACCGCGCGCGCGCTCGGCCAGGCCGGGTTCCGCATCGTCGCCAACGATGTGGTGGAGGATGCAGATGCCGAGACGCTTCTCGGCGATCTCGCACGCGGCGGCTGCCAGGCAAGGTTTCTCCGGCACGACATCGCCGACACGGGCGGCCATGCGCGGTTCGTCGCCGCCGCCGTCGCCTGCTTCGGCCGGCTCGACTGCCTCGTCAACAACGCAGGCGTCCAGGTGTCGCGCCGCGTCGGCATGCTCGAGATCGACGAGGCGGAATTCGACCGCGTCCTCGACGTCAATCTGCGCGGTACTTTCTTCCTGACCCAGCATGTCGCGCGCTGGATGGTCGCGCATCCTGCCGCCGCGCAGGACCGGCCACGGCGGTCGATCGTCACGATCACCTCCGCCAATGCCGCGCTGGCCTCCGTCGACAAGGCGGCCTATTGCGTGTCGAAATCGGCGCTTTCGATGATGAACAAGCTCTTCGCGCTCGAGCTCGGCCGGCACGGCATCGCCGCCTTCGAGATCCGGCCGGGACTGATGCTCACCGACATGACGGCGCAGGTGCGCGAGAAATACGCGGCTTATGTCGCCGCCAACGCCGTGTTCGGGCGCTGGGGCGAACCTGACGAGGTCGGCCGGACGGTCGCCGCCCTCGCCACGGGCGCGATACCCTATGCAACCGGAGAGGTCCTGAATGTCGACGGCGGAATCCACATCCCGCGGCTTTGACGCACGGCGCCGCGGTCGGGCCCGGCCGAGGAACGCGCGATGACCGACTTCTACCTCGCGCCGGGCGACAGCGTGCGCTTCGCCAAGACGGTCGGCGAATCCGACGTCTATCTCTTCGCAGGTATCACCGGCGATCTGGCGCCCGTGCATGTCGACCAGCAATACATGTCCGGCTCCGCCTATGGCCAGCGCATCGCCCACGGCGCGCTGATGGTCGGCTTCATCTCGACCACGTCGACGATGATGGTCGCGCGCGCGCGCGACTGCGGCGTCACGGGCGAGACGCCGGTCTCGCTCGGCTTCGACCGGATCCGTTTCGTGGCGCCGGTCTTCTTCGGCGACACGATCACCATCACCTACACGGTCACCGCCGTCGACACGCTGCGGCGACGCGCGACCGCGGAGGTCGTGGGAGTCAACCAGCGCGGCGAGACCGTCGTGGTCGCGACCAACATACTCAAGTGGGTCCGCGCCGGAGAGCCGGCATCGTGACGCCGGCCGAAGCCGATTTCGTGGTCGTCGGCGGCGGCTCGGCGGGCTGCGTCGTGGCCAATCGGCTGAGCGCCGATCCGGACCGTCGCGTCGTCCTGGTCGAGGCCGGTCCCGCGGATCGCAGCCCTTATATCCATCTGCCAGTCACCTACTACAAGACGACGGGGCCGCGCTTTACCTGGGGTTTCCGTACGGTTCCCCAGGTGCATCAGGGCGGGATCGCGACGCCCTTCGCTCAGGCGCGCGTGCTTGGCGGCGGCAGTTCGATCAACGCGCAGGTCTACATGCGCGGCACGCGGCAGGACTACGACCACTGGCGCGACGCATATGGCTGCGCCGGGTGGGGCTACGACGACATGCTGCCCTATTTCCTGCGCAGCGAGGACAACGAGAGCCTCGCCGGACCGCTGCACGGCGAGGGCGGCCCGCTCAAGGTCTCGGATCAGTCCTACACCCATCCCCTCACCTATGCGTGGCTGAAGGCCTGCCAGCAGGCCGGGATCCCCTTCAACCACGATTTCAACGGCGCGACCCGCGCGGGGTGCGGGCTCTACCAGGTGACCAACCGGGCCGGACGGCGCGCGAGCGCGGCCGTCTGCTATCTCGATCCGGTGCGCAACCGGCCCAACCTCGCCATCGAGACCGCCGCCCGGGCGACACGCATCCTGGTGGAGGACGGGAGGGCCACCGGGGTCGAGATCGACCGTGCGGGGCGACGCGAGGTCCTGCGCGCGCGGCGCGGCGTCGTGCTCAGCGCTGGCGCCATCGGCACGCCGCATCTCCTTCTGCTGTCGGGGATCGGACCGGCGGCGCAGTTGCGCGCCGCGGGATGCGAGGTAGTCCGCGACCTGCCCGAGGTCGGTCGCAACCTGCAGGACCATCTGGACGTCTTCCTGATCTACCGGCTCGCGGGCCCGCACAGCTACGATCGCTACAAGAAGCTCGGACCACAGATCTGGGCCGGTCTGCAATACGCGCTGTTCCGCTCCGGTCCGGTGACGTCGAACGTGGTCGAGGGCGGCGCGTTCTGGAGCGTCGATCCCGCGGAGACGCAACCCGACGTCCAGTTCCATTTCCTGGCCGGCGCCGGGGTCGAGGCTGGCATACCGGACGTGCCCGGTGGCAACGGCTGCACCCTCAATGCCTATCTGACCCGCCCGAAGTCGCGCGGCAGCGTCTCGATCGCCTCGCCCGATCCCTTCGCGGCGCCGCTGATCGATCCCAACTACCTGTCCGAGCCGGAGGATCTGGCCAAGACGGTGGAGAGCGTCCGGCTGGGCCGTCGCATGATGGAACAGCCGGCCCTGGCGCCATATCTGGCCGGGGAGCATTTTCCTGGCACGCAGGCCGCCAGCCAGGCCGAACTCGAACAATTCGTTCGCCTGCAGGCGCGCACCGGCTATCATCCGGCGGGTACGTGCAGGATGAGCGGCGACGGCCACGGCGTGGTCGACACGAGGCTGCGCGTGCGCGGGGTCGACTGTCTGACCATCGCCGACAACTCGGTGATGCCGCGGCTGGTGTCGGGCAACACGAATGCCACCGCGATCGCGATCGGCGAGCGCGCCGCGGAATTCGTCCTGGGCAACTAGAGGTGCTGGGACAGGCGATGCGCAAGAGCGAGGGACGAGCGCGGTTGACCGACGTGGCGCGGCTGGCGGGATGTGCGCCGGTCACGGTGTCGCGCTTCTTCAACGATCCCGGCCGCGTCAGCGAAGACGTCAAGCGGGCGATCGAGGACGCGATCGGGCAACTCGGCTATTACCGCAACGAGAGTGCCCGCGTCCTGCGCTCCAAGCGCTCCAAGCTCGTCGGCGTCGTGATCCCCACGCTGCGCCACTCGATCTACGCCGACATGGTCGAAGGCCTGCAGCGGAAGCTCGCGACACATGGCTTTTCGCTGATCCACAACGTCTCCGACTACGACCTCGACGAGGAGCACGCCCAGGCGCGCAACCTGATCGAGCGCGGGGTCGAGGCCATCGTGCTGGTCGGCACGCGCCACCGGCGCAAGACGCTGGACATGCTGAAGGACAGCGCCGTCACCTGCGTCGTGACCTACGCGCTGCGCGACGATTTCCAGGTCGCCAGCGTCGGATTCGACAACCATCGCGCGGCCGCGCTCGCCGCCGAGAAGCTGCTGGCGCTGGGCCACCGGCGCTTCGCGATGATCGCCGGCATCACCCACGACAACGACCGGGCGCAGTCGCGCGTGGAGGGTTTCTCGGCAGCGCTCGCCCAGGCCGGGATACCGCCCGCCGAACTATGCGTGCGCGAAGCGCGCTACGACATCCGCGAGGGACAGGCGGCGATGGCCGATCTCCTCGACCGCGCGCCCGGGACGACGGCCGTGTTCTGCGGCAGCGACGTTCTGGCCGTGGGCGCCCTGCGCGAATGCCGCAATCGCGGCCTAGCCGTGCCCGCCGACATCTCGATCATCGGCTTCGACAATCTCGAGATCTCGGAATACACCGACCCCCCGCTGTCGACGCTGAACGTCCCGGCGGTTGAGATGGGCGAAGAAGCGGCGAACTACATCGTCCAGACCGGGCCGGGCGAAGCCGCCCCGAAAAAGGTCGAGTTGCAGGTCGGCTTCGTGCCGCGCGGCACCACGGCCGCACCACGGCAGTCATGACACGATCCGCTGACGCCAACGCGGCACCGCATCTGAAGGACCCGCCATGAACCACGATATGCCGGCCGCGCGGGAATTCGCGGGACGCGTTGCGCTGGTCACCGGCTCGACGCAGGGTCTCGGCGCGGAGATCGCGTCGCTGCTCGTCGCGCGCGGCCTCTCCGGCCTCGTCGTGACCGGGCGCGATCGCGGGCGCGGTGCGGAGGCCGCCGCGCGCTTCTCCGCCCTCGGCTGCGACACGGTCTTCGTTCCCGCCGACCTCGAATCCCACGACGACGTCCTGGCCCTGATCGAAGCCTGCGAGCGCAAATTCGGCCGCATCGATATCCTGGTCAACGCTGCCGGCAACACCGACCGCGGCACCATCCTCGACACCGATCCAGGCATCTACGACGCCGTGTTCGCGACCAACGTCAAGGCTCCCTTCTTTCTGATGCAAGGCGCGCTGCGGCTGATGGTCGCCAAGGGCATCAAGGGATCCGTCGTCAACATCATCTCGATGAGCGCGCATGGCGGGCAATCTTTCCTCGCCGCCTATTGCGCGGCGAAGGGAGCGCTTCTCACCCTGACCAAGAACACCGGCTTCGCGATGATGCGTCACGGTTGCCGCGTCAACGGCCTGTGCATGGGCTGGATGTACACGCCCGGCGAGGAGGCGACGATGCGCAGATGGCATGGCGCAGGAGACGGCTGGCGCGAGGCGGCCGAGGCGAAGCTTCCGATCGGCCGCATGCTCGACATGTCCGAGGTCGCGCGGGCGGCGGTCTTCCTGTGCTCCAGCGAGTCCGGGATGATGACCGGCTCGATCGTCGACTACGACCAGTCGATCCCGGGCTGCTTCGATGCGGTGCCGCAGCCGCCGGCGATACCGCTCGGCATCCAGTCCAAGCCTCCGGTGGATTAGCCGGCCGCGAAGGTCAGGCGCCCTTGACGCCGCCCGCCGTCAATCCGCCGACGATCTCCTTCTGGATGAAGACGGTCAGCACCAGGACAGGCAGCATGACGGCGATCGCCGCCGCCGCCAGCGGCCCCCAGGCGAACTGCTCGAAGGTGAGCATGTTGTAGACGGCCACGGGCATCGTACGCGTGGTGCGACCGGCGAAGACCGCGCCGAAGACGAAATTGTTCCAGGAGTAGATGAACGACAGGATCGCGCCGACCACGATCCCGGGACGCGCGAGGGGAACGGCGACATGGATGAAAGCCTGCCACGCGTTGCAGCCGTCGATCGTCGCGGCTTCTTCGAGCTGAGCGGGCAGAGCCTCGAAGTACCCGACCATGACATAGACCACGATCGGCAACGTGATCACGAGATGCACGATCGCGATCGGCAGCACCGAGCCGATAAGGCCGATCATCTGGAACAACGTGTAGAGGGGAATGAGGTAGGACAGGCCTGGCGTCATGCGCGCCACCAGGATCAGGACGGCAGCGGCGCGCGCCTTGGACTTCGCGATGCCGTAGCCGGCGGGCACGCCAAGCAAGATCGCCGCGAGCGTCGCGCCGCCCGAAACCAGGAGCGAGTTCCAGAAGTACAGAGCGAAGGGCGTTTCCGCGAACAGACGGCGGAAATTGTCGAGCGTCGGCTCGGGCGGCAGGAAGATCGGGGGATAGGCGGTGTTGTCGATCTCCTGCTTCAGCGACAGCGACACGACCCAGAAGAAGACGAAGAGTACGGGGGCGAGGAGCACGACGAGGGACGCCGCAAGCCCTGCCCCGCCCGCGATCCGCCGCATCTTCGCGCGGTCCGGCATCAGGCGCGTCAATCGTTCCATTTCGCCTTCTCGCGCGCCCAGAGCAGCAGCAGCGACAGCGACGCGACGATGGCGAAGAACACCACCACGACCGCCGAGGCGTTGCCGACATTGTAATAGGCGAAGGCCTGGGAATAGAGATAGAGGTTGATCGTCTCGGACGCCGTCCCGGGTCCGCCGTTCGAGATCACGTAGATGACCTCGAAGGCCTTCAGCGCGTCGATGGTACGGATTATCCCGGCGACGACGATGAACGGCATCACCAGAGGCAGCGTGATATGCCGGAACATCTGCCAACCCGAAGCGCCGTCGAGCAACGCGCTTTCGTAGGGCTCGGTCGGGATCGCGGCGAGACCGCCGAGCACGATGATCATCACGAACGGGGTCCATAGCCAGACCTCGACCAGCGCCAGGCTCGGGATCACGGTCGCGCGCGCGAAGACCCATTCGGAAGGGCCGATCCCGATCAGGCTCAGGAGATAGTTGAGCACGCCCAGCTGCGGGTGGAACATCATCGTCCAGATCAGCGCGATCGCGACCGGCGTGGCCATCATCGGCATGATGAAGACGGTCCGCAGCAGGCCGCGTAGCGGGAATTCCCTATGGAAGACGACCGCCGCCGCGGTGCCCAGCGCCAGCGGCAGGACGACCGCCAGCACCGAGAAGTAGAACGTGTGCCAGATCGCCTCGCGGAAGCGCTGGTTGAAAACGAGCTCCGCATAGTTCCGCCAGCCGACCCAGGATGCGTCGCTGCCGAGCTTCCATTCGTGGAAGCTCATCCAGACCGTGAAGACCCACGGGAACACGATGATCGCCAGCGTCGCGGCGAGCCCCGGCAGAATGAACCAGTGATATCGACGCCGCGGTCCGTAGCCCCGCGGTACCGGGGCGGCGACCTGCGCCGCCGCTCCGGCCGCAGGCTTGCTCACGCCTCGCTGCGCTCCAGCACAGGACGGAACTCCACGGTCGCCCGGCGCAGTTCGGCGCCGGGATCCGCGCCGCCGAGCATGTTGGTGAGCGCGGTGCCGAAGACGTCGCGGAACTCGGTGACCGGTCCGATCACCGGGAACCCGGTCCGCGCGATGTCGCCCGAAGCGCGCACCCCATCGGCCCACCCGCGCGGGACCGTGAGGGTCTCGAGCGTCTCGCGGTCCTGCAGGGTCGAGCGGCGGAACGGAATTCCCGATCCGGTTCGCAGCAACCGGTTCGACATGAGCTTGCTGGTGGTCCAGAGGCAGAACAGGAAGGCAGCTTCCTTCTTCTGGCTGGCGGCGGCGATGCCGATGCCGTCGCCACCCATGCCGGCATGATGCGCCTTCGGGCCTGGCGGAAAGACCCCGTATCCGACCTTCCCGACGATGCGGCTGCGTTGCCGGTCCTCGAGGGGCGGCGCGAAGCCGGCACCGTCGATCCACATCGCCGCGCGGCCCTGGGCGAACAGCGATTGCGACTCGTTCCAGTTGAACCCGGTCACACCCTGGGGGCCAGAGTTCCGAAGCAGGGTCTGATAGACGGTGGCCGCGGCGATCGCGTCGTCCGTGTCCGTCGTCAGGCGCGGCGGCGCACCCGCCACCGTCTCCTGCCCCCAGCCGAGCAGCAGCTGCGTCCAGACCGGGATGTTGGCGTTCCGCAATCCGCGGGCGACGATGCCGGCGACGCCGTTCGCGGGATCGTTCAGACGCGCCGCGGCCGTGACGATCTCGTCGATCGAACGCGGATACGGGACGTTCTTCGCGGCGAAGAGTTCGGTATTCCAGTACAACAGCCAATAGTCGACCGACCAGGGCAACGAGCCGATGCGCCCGCTGTCGGTCGCGTAGTCGAGCCCGCGCTGCGTGACGTCTTCGGCATCCCACTCGCCCGGCGTGAGTTGCGCGTCGCGCAGATAGCCGCC
>JBIKXN010000150.1:0-7951 GCA_044355765.1 Alphaproteobacteria bacterium | reverse complement strand
TCACCGGCACCGGCGTGCTGTGGTTCGAGCCGCCGCGCGGCGGGCCCGCGCGCCTCGGCATCCCGCGCGTCGCGCGCTTCGGGCGCGTCGAGGCGGCGACGCTGCGCGACGCCTGGGAGGAGAAGGCCGCGCGCTTCGTCGCGCTGAAGGCGGGCGACAATGCCGCCAACCACTCCAACCTCGACATCGGCAGCTTCGTGCTCGATGCCGGCGGCGAGCGTTTCGCGGTCGAACTCGGGCCGGACGATTATGCGCTGCCCGGGTATTTCGCCGGCGCGCGGCGCTACGCGTGGTACCGCAACGCGACGCACGGCCAGAACACGTTGCTCGTCGACGGCGAGGACCAGCCCTTGCGCGCCGCGGCACGGCTCGTCGGCACGGCCGAATCGCCGGGTTTCGCGCGCGCGGTCGCCGATCTCGGCCCGGCCTATCCGCGCGCTGGCGCCGCGCTGCGCGGCGTCGCGCTGGCGGGAGCGCGCGGCATCCTGGTCGCCGACGACATCGACCTGAACGAAGGCCGGAATCTGCGCTGGCAGATGCATACGCGCGCCGCCGTCGCAGTCGCCGGCGCCATGGCGACGCTTACGGGACGGGATGCGATCTTGCATGCGCGCATCCTCGAACCGGCCGGCGCGACCTTCGTGGTCGAGTCGGCGGCGCGCCCGCCGCCCGAGAATGCCAATGCGGGGATCTCCGTGTTCTGCATCGATCTCGCCGGACGTCCGGGGCTGCGGCTGCGGGTCGCCTTTGCCGCCGGCGCACCACCCGACCAGATGGAATTCGCGCCCGGCCTGCGGCCGGTGCGGGATTGGCTCGCCTAGACGACAGCAGCGCTCAACGCGCCGCCCAGGGGCTGGCGGCGCGATGGCGTCGCTCGAACGTCTCGATCTCCGCTGCCAGACCGAGCGTCAGCCCGACCTCGTCGACTCCCTTGAGCAGCATCTCGCGGAAGAACCCGTCGACCTCGAAGCGATGCACCATGCCGCCGGGGGCGCGCAGTTCCTGCGCCTGGAGATCGACCGTCAGTTCGGTTCCGGGCAGGCCCGCGGCGAGCTCGCGCAGCCGCGTGCATACGGCCTCGGGAAGCCTGACCGGCACGATGCCGTTCTTGAGGCAGTTGTTGAAGAAGATGTCGCCGAAGGACGGCGCGACGACGCAGCGGAAGCCGGCGTCGAGGAAGGCATAGACCGCGCCCTCGCGCGACGACCCGCAGCCGAAATTGGAATTGGCCACGAGGATGCGCGCGGTTCGGTATTCCGGACGGTTGAGGACGAAGTCCGCGATCTCGGCGCCGTCATCGGCGTAGCGCAGATCGTGGAACAGGTAGTCGCCGTAATGTCTCCCGTCGCCGCGCGGCATCTTGAGGAAGCGTGCGGGCAGGATCTGGTCGGTGTCGACATTCGCGGGCCCATAGGGCGCGGCGACCGCGGTCAGCGTTTCGAATCTTTCCATCGCGTTCAACCGAGCCTGCGGATGTCGGCAAGCCTGCCGGTGACGGCGGCGGCCGCAGCCATCGCCGGGCTCATCAGATGCGTGCGCACGCCCTTGCCCTGGCGTCCTTCGAAATTGCGGTTGGACGTCGACGCTATGCGCTCCTGCGGCCGCCCGGTCTCGCCGTTGATGCCGACGCACATCGAGCAGCCGGCATGCCGCCATTCGAAGCCGGCGTCGCGGAAGATCCGGTCGAGCCCTTCGGCCTCGGCCTGCCGCTTGACGAGGCCCGATCCCGGCACGACCAGCGTGGGCACGACGGCTTTGCGGCCCCGCGCGACGGCGGCGGCGGAGCGCAGGTCCTCGATGCGGCTGTTCGTGCAGCTGCCGATGAAGACGCGGTCGATCGCGATGTCGGTGAGCCGTGTCCCCGGCATCAGGCCCATATAGGCGCGCGCCTGCGGTTTGCCGTCGGGCACGACCCCGTCGATGGGAAGCGCGTCCTCGGGGCTGGTGCCCCAGGTGACCATCGGCGCGATCGTCGCGGCGTCGAGCGCGACCTCGCGGTCGAAGCACGCGCCGTCGTCGCCGGGCAACATTCGCCAGGCGGCCACGGCACGGTCCCATTCCGGCCCTTGCGGCGCCAAGGGGCGTCCGGCGATCCAGGCGAAGGTCGTGTCGTCGGGCGCCACCAGCCCGGACCGCGCGCCAGCCTCGATCGACATGTTGCAGACCGTGAGCCGGCCCTCGACCGACATGGCGCGGAACGTCTCGCCGGCATACTCGATCACATGGCCTACCGCGCCGCCTGCGCCGACATGCGCGATGATGGCGAGCGCCACGTCCTTGGGCGTGGTGCCGGGCCCGAGTTTCCCCTCGACGCGAATGCGCATCGTGCGTGGCCGCGTCTGCCACAGCGTCTGCGTCGCGAGGACATGCAGGTTCTCCGACTGTCCGATGCCGAAGGCGAAGGCGCCGAGCGCGCCATGGCTGGAGGTGTGGCTGTCGCCGCAGACCAGCGTCAGGCCGGGCAGCGTGATCCCCTGCTCCGGTCCCACGACATGAACGATGCCCTGGCGCTCGTCTTCGAGGCCGAAGCTGGTGATCGCGTTGTCGGCGAGATTGGCCTCGAGCGTCTCGATCATGCGCCGGATCTCCGGCGTCGCGGCGTCGGCCGCGCTGCGGCCATGGGTGGGGACATAGTGGTCCGGGGTTCCGAATGTCTGCGACGGACGCCGGACCTTGAGGCCGCGCGCGCGCAGCATGTTGAAGGCATGGAACGAGCCGTCATGGACCATGTGCCGGTCGATGTAGAGCAGACACTGCTCGCCGCGCGACAGCACGACATGGGCGTCCCAGATCTTGTCGAAAAGCGTGCGCGGGGCAGACATGGACCGGGTTCCGGGCTACGTATCGGACGGGGAAAACTAGCCGGACCAGTGGCCCATGGGCAGCAGGAAAGTCCTCGTCATCGTGCCGTTCCCGATGAGCGAGGAGAGCCGCCTCCAACGCGTCGCGCAGCTCGATGCGGTCGAACTCGGTCCGGATATCACGTTCCATTTCCGTCCGGTGCGCGCGGGTCCCGCGAACTACACCAGCGAGCACGACTCGGTTCTCGCCGACCTGTCTATCCTCGACGCCGGCAAGCGCGCGCAGGAAGAGGGCTACGACGCGGTCTGCATCGACACCATGAGCGACTCAGGGCTCGGCGCGCTGCGGTCCGTCCTCGACATCCCCGTGATCGGGCCGGGCCGCGCATCCATGCTCGCCGCGCTGATGCTGGGCGAGCGCTTCTCGATCCTGATCATGTGGGATCGCTGGCGGCATCTCTACAAGAAGCCGATCCTCGAGCTGGGGCTGACCTGGCGCTGCGCTTCGATCCGTTCGATCGGCGTCGAGCCGAGCAACCAGTCGCTGCTCGCCGGCAAGGAGGACGAGGTCTACCCGTTGCTGCTCGACGCCGCGCGGCGCTGCGTCGAGGAGGACGGCGCCGACGTCATCCTGCTGGGCTCGACGACCATGCATCAGGCCCATGCCTATCTGCGCGAGCGCCTGGCCGTGCCGGTCATCAATCCCGGTCCGCTCAGCTACAAGCTCGCCGAAGCCGCGCTGGCGCTGCGCCTGTCGCATAGCCGCAAGGCCCATCCGCGACCCGCGGTCTCCAGGCTCGACATGGTCGACGCGATGCTGGCGGCGGCGGTGGCTCCGCCGCGCGACGGCTCGTGAGCGGCGGCGCTCAGGCCGCGGACAGGAAGCCGCCCAGCGCGCTCGCCAGGTTGTCGCCCAGTTCGGGCGCCAGATAGCCGCCTTCCTGCACCAGCACGGTCGGCAGGCCGAGCCGCGCGAGCGCGGCGCCGATGCGCGCGAAGCATGGCGTCGACAGCGCCATGCCGCGCAGCGGGTCGCCCGCGAACGCGTCGAGGCCGAGCGCCACGACCAGCGCGCCGGGGCCGAACTCCCGCACGCGCGCGAGCGCGCCGGTCAGAGCGGCCAGATAGTGCTCGTCGCCGGTGCCCAGCGGCAATGGAACATTGATGTTGCAGCCTGTCCCGCGCCCTTCGCCGGTCTCATGCGCGTAGCCGTTGAAGAACGGATAGTAGTCGGCCGGATCGGCGTGCAGCGACACGGTCAGCACGTCGCCGCGTCGCCAGAAGATCTCCTGCGTGCCGTTGCCGTGATGGACGTCGACATCGACGATCGCGACGCGCGCGTGGCGCGCGCGCAGCGCTGCGGCGGCGATCGCGGAATTGTTGAGGTAGCAGAAGCCGGCGGCCATTCCGCTATGGGCGTGGTGGCCGGGCGGACGGCAGAGCGCATAGGCGGCGCGTTCGCCCGCCAGCACGAGCAGCGCGGCATGCGCGGCGCTGTTCGCCGCTGCGCAGGCCGCATGCCAGGTCCGCGGCCCGATCGGGCAGGCGGCGTCGGCCATGTGGAATCCCGCCTGGCCGACCACGGCGCGCGGATAGCCGCCGGGCTGCATGGTGGGGTGGACATTGGCGACCACCTCGGGCCCTGCATCGGGCAATGCCTGCCAGCGGTCCCAGGCGGTGGCGAGGAAATCGAGATAGCGGGGATCGTGCACGGCGATGCGCGCCGCATGGCCGTGGTCCTCGGGCGCGACGACGGCGAGCCCGACGCGCTGCGCCGCGGCAAGAAGCATATGGGCGCGCGCAGGCTGCTCGGCGCTGCGCGTGGCCGGCCTGCCGCGAACCAGAAAGAACCTCGGGTCGTGGCCGTCGTGCCCGGGCGCGTGGACCGCCTTCATCGGCGGATGCCGGAAGGCGGCGCGGCGCGCGCGCTCAGAGCGTCGCCAGCCGCGCCTGGACCGCGCGCTCGAGCGCGGCGGTGACGAGCCGGTCGAGGCGAAGCGCCTGGCGCAGCCGCTGCAGGATGCGCAGTTCCTCGAGCGGCACCTGCCCGTCGATCGCCGCGACCTCGACCGCGCAGAGATAGCAGGTCTCGCGCAGGTGCTTGGGCAGCGCCGCCGCGATCAGCCGCAGCGCGCGCTCGACGCCGTTCTGCGCGTGGACGACGACGGCGCATTCCTGCGCGATCCCTGGCAGATCCGCGTCGTCGAAGCCTTCGAACACCGGCAGCTGCCGCGCCTTGCGGCCGATCAGCTTCAGCTCGCGCGGCGCGAGGTCGCGGTCCGCGCCGGCTACGAGGATCATCGTGTAGATCAGCGCCTGATGGGGCGAGATCGACTTGGTCGGGGAGGGGGTCTTGGCCATGACGCACGGACACTCCGCCATCGCGGCGACGGGGTCAAGCCGCCCGCTCCAGCGTCGCACGGGCCCCGGCTGCGTGCGACGGTCCCTGCCGCGCACGCGATGCGGCGACTGCGAGCGCGGTGCCATAGGCCAGCTCGAGCCGTGCGGCGGCGATTCGGGCGCGCGCGAATGACGGCCAGTCCCCGGCAGCGCGCAGGATCAGCATCTCGCGCAGGTTCCGCCGCAGACGTTGCCAGCGGCGCGAGAAGGGAGCCCCCGACAGCAGATACGCGCTCGGTCTCTGTCCCCGCGCGACCTGGGCGAAGATCCTTTCGGCAAGCGCGGCGTCCGCTCCGGCGGGCGCCGCCATCGCGGCCGATCGTCGCTGGAGGATGACCGACGTGCCGGTCGCCTCGCCCTCGCAGACCGGGGCGAAGCCTTCCTGCCAGGCAAGCCGATGCAGTGTCTCGGGCGTGAAGTTCCAGACATGCGCGTAGTGGAACGCGTCACGGGCCTGCTTGCGCATGCCCGCAAGGTTGGGCACCTCGACGAACATGAGCCCTTCGGGCTTTAGCCACGCGCCGATCCTCCTCAGCGTCGCGCGCGGATCGGCCATGTGTTCGAGCACATGGTTCAAGCACGCCATGTCGACGCTGCCTGGAGCGAAAGTCGCATCATCGAGGCCTCCGTCGTCGACGACGACGCCGTATGTCGCGCGCGCGAAGGCGGCATAGCCGCGATTGGGTTCGACACCGCTTGCATCGCAGCCTGCCTCGCGCATCGCCAGGACGAACTCGCCAGAGGATGCCCCGAGATCGACCACGCGAGCGCCCGGACGCAGCCACGCCAGAAGGCGCCGCGCCCGCGCGATGGCACCGTCGAGCGCCCGTAACGCGTGCTTGGGCTTCGGCGCCCAGCGGCCCTTGTAGGCGACGCGGTAGCGCGTGGCGTAGAACGCGGCGAGCTCGGCGGCGTCCGGCAGCGGATCGTGGCTGACGAGACCGCATCCTTCGCAAACGACCGTTGTCAGGGGCGTGAAGCCGCGACCGCGGGTGGCGACGACGCGACGGCGCGTCGCAGCGCATAGCAGGCAAGGGCTGGTCTCGATTCGTGCGCCGACGTTCATGCTCGCCTCCATTTCAGCCATCTCTATATTCGTGCGCGTGCCGCGCCACGCTGACATCGCCTGTCAGCGTGATGTCAGCGGGCCGGCGCGAAGATCTGCGGACTGGCGCGTGAGGAAGTTCGGCGATGCGGATCCTGGTAATCGAAGACGAGGAACTCTTGGCGCAGGACGTGTTGCGCGCGCTTCGATCGGCTGGGTTTGCCGCGGAACACGCTGGTGACGGCGACGCGGCCTGGGAGCGCGGCTGCGTCGAGCCTTTCGACGCCGCGATCCTCGACATCAATCTGCCGGGAATGGACGGATTGTCCGTGCTGCGGCGGTGGCGGGCCGAAGGGCTGGCGTTGCCCGTCCTGGTCTTGTCGGCGCGCGGTGACTGGACGACGCGCGTGGAGGCGATCGATGGCGGTGCGGACGACTATCTCGTCAAGCCCTTTGCGATGGAGGAGTTGCTGGCGCGCCTGCGCGCGGTCCTACGGCGTGCCAGCGGCGCAGCCTCGAACCTGCAGACGGTCGGCGCCCTGACCCTCGACCTACGTTCCAGGCGGCTGACACGCGCCGGTCATCCGGTGGAACTGACCCCGCTCGAGTTCCGGCTGCTCGCATATCTCATGCATCATCGCGGCCGCGCCGTGCACCAGACGGAACTGACCGACCATCTCTACGCTGATCAAGCCGAGCGCAGCGACAATGCCGTCGAGGCGCTGGTGGCGAGGCTGCGTCGAAAGCTGGGCGACGACGCGATCCGGACGCGGCGTGGACATGGCTACGTGATCGCGGCGGATCGCTGATGCGCTCTCTGCGCCTGCGTTTCGCTGCGGTCGCGTTGACGACCGCGCTTGTCTGCGGCGGCTCCGTCGGAGCCGCCGTCCAGGGAATGTTCGAGCGCCACATCGAGCGCGAGGCGCTCGCGGAACTCGACGCGGACCTGCGCTTTCTTGCGCGCGGTGTCATCGCATCCAATGGCGGCATGCTCAGCGTGGAACCTTTGCCGGATCCGCGCTTTCTGGAACCGTTCTCCGGGCTCTACTGGCAGGTCCAGAGCGACCGGCTGGGGGCAGTGCTTCGGTCGCCGTCGCTGGCGGGGGCGCAAATCGCGTTGCCGGAAGACATCCTGCAGCCCAACGAGCTGCACCGCCACGTGGTGCTGGGTCCGGAAGGCGGCAAGATGATCGTCCTGGAACGTCGACTGGCCGAGACCTCCGGTTACGCCGGCGCGGCGCGGGTGGCGGTCGCGATAGACCGCAAGGTGCTCGAAGCCGCAAATCAGGCCTTCGTGCGCGATCTGCTGCCCGCATTGCTCGCGATCACCGCCGGCTTGCTTGCGGCCTTCGCCGTACAGGGTGCGGTCGCGCTGCATCCGATCGCGAAGGCGCGCGCCGCCCTCGACGAAATCCGGACCGGTCGGCGCGGATCTCTGGCTGGTGCCGTGCCGTCGGAGCTTTCCGGCCTGGCGAGCGATTTCGATGCATTGCTCGCTGCTCAGCGGCGTCAGGTCGCCGAAGCGCGCGCGCGCGCCGGCGATCTCGCGCATGGGTTGCGCACGCCTCTGGCGGTGCTGAATGCAAGGGCCCGCGACCTGCGCGCGCGCGGCCAGGATCAGACGGCCGCGGAGATCGAGGCCGTGACGGCGGGGATGGAGGTTCGGCTGGGCCGTGAATTGGCGCGGGTCCAGATCCGCGGTCCG
>JBIKXN010000149.1:0-7954 GCA_044355765.1 Alphaproteobacteria bacterium | reverse complement strand
GCGGCAGCCATCCATGCGGTGGCGCTATCTCCGGCCCGGATCGCGCCCGCTGCGCGGCCGCCGCAGCGCGCCGACACCGAGGTCTCTACCCGCGCGGCGATCGCCGACCGCCGGTTCTGGGGTTTGCTGGTCGCATTCTCGGCCTACAACGTCGCCTTCACCGCGATGACCTTCCATTTCCTGCCGCTGATCGAGGAGCGCGGCGTGGGGCGCGACACCGGCGTCCTGCTCTTCACGCTGATCGGGCCGTTGCAGGTCGCGGGAAGGCTGCTGCTGTTCGCGCGCGGCGGCGCGATCGACTCCCGCCGCGTCGGACGGGCGGTTTTCGCGACCTCGGTTCCGCTGTTCATGGTCGCGGCGGTGGCCGGCCAGGATCTCGCGCTGCTGACGCTGTTCGTCGCCGTGTACGGCGTGACCAACGGGATCTCGACCGTGGTGCGCGGCACCATCGTCCGCGACCTGTTCGGCGCGCGCAACTACGGCGCGATCTCCGGAAGCCTGACCCTGCCGACCACGCTGGCGCGCGCGGCGGGGCCTGCCTTCGGGGCCGTCCTCTGGTCGCTGGGCGACACCTACACGCCGATGCTCGCGGGCCTGTCGGCGGTCGGCGCGGTCGGCGCCCTCGCCTATTGGCGCGCCACCCGGGAAACCGGAGCGGGCTGACGCGGGCCGCGCTATACTCGCTTTCGCATGCAATCTCCCGCGATCGCTATCTGCGCCGCCGATACCGAGGCCGCCCGCGCCTCCGAGGAAAAGCTGCGCGCACGCTACGAAGTCGTCTCGCCCGAGGAAGCCGACGCGGTGGTCGCACTTGGCGGCGATGGCTTCCTGCTGCAGACGCTGCATCGGTTCATGGGGCAGGGCCTGCCGGTCTTCGGCATGAACCGCGGCAGCGTCGGCTTCCTGCTCAACGAATACGCCGAGGACGGTCTGCGCGAACGCATCGCACGGGCCGAGCCCGTTGCCCTGCGCCCCTTGCGCATGCGCGCCACCACCGTGACCGGCGAGGTCCTGTCGGCGATCGCCATCAACGAAGTGGCCCTGTTCCGCCAACTGCGGCAGACGGCGAAGATCCGCGTCATGGTCGATGGCATCGTCAGGCTCGACGAGTTGTCCTGCGACGGCATCCTGGTCGCCACGCCGGCCGGCAGCACGGCCTACAATCTGTCGGCCCACGGGCCGATCATTCCCCTGCGGGCCGGCCTGCTGGCGCTCACGCCGATCAGCCCGTTCCGTCCGCGGCGCTGGCGCGGCGCCCTGCTGTTCAGCGATGCGAAGGTGAGCTTCGACGTCCTGGAACCCGACAAGCGGCCCGTGAGCGCGACTGCGGACAACACCGAGGTCCGCGACGTGGTCCATGTCGAGGTGGCCGAAGCGCCCGACATCCGTTTCACGCTTCTGGTCGACCCCGACCACAATCTCGACGAGCGGGTGCTGAAGGAACAGTTCGCGCCCTGATCCGCGAACCGCCTCAGCGCACCGCATCGTTGAGATGGCACGCCGCGCGGCGACCCGGCGCGATCTCGCGCAACATCGGCGCCTCGTCGCGGCAGCGCGCCATCGCGTGCGGGCAGCGTGGATGGAAATGGCATCCCGTCGGCGGATCGAGCGGCGACGGGATCTCGCCCTTCACAGGGGCGAACTGGCGGCGGCGCGTGTCCAGCCTCGGGATCTCCGCCAGCAGCGCAACGGTGTAGGGGTGGCTGGGCCGCTCGAACAGGTCCTCGGTGGGCCCCTCCTCGACCACGCGGCCGAGATACATGATCACCACGCGGTCCGAGAGATGCCGCACGACGCCGAGATCGTGGCTGATGAACAGATAGGTCAGCGACAGCGCCGTGCGCAGTTCGATGAACAGGTTGAGGATCTGGGCCTGGATCGAAACGTCGAGCGCCGCGACCGCCTCGTCGCAGACGACGAATTCGGGCCGCACCGCGAGAGCGCGCGCGATCCCGATGCGCTGGCGCTGGCCGCCGGAGAACTGATGCGGATAGCGCCGCTTGTAGGTCGGGTCGAGGCCGACTCGGCGCAGCGTGTCGTCGACATGCGCCTCGACAGCGCCGCCGGCCACGATGCGGTGATAGGCGGGCGCCTCGCCGACGATGTCGCGCACGCGCATGCGCGGATTGAGCGACGCGAAGGGATCCTGGAAGATCATCTGCACCGCGAGCGCGGCGGCGGTCGCTTCGCGCCCGCTCAGCGTCGCGACGTCGCGGCCGCGGTAGAAGACCTGCCCCTGGGACGGCTCGAGGATGCCGGCGACCATACGGCCCAGGGTGGACTTGCCGCAGCCGGACTCGCCGACCAGACCGACGACCTCGCCCGCGCGTACCGCCAGATCGACGCGATCCACCGCATGGACGACCTCCTCGCGCAATCCGGCGCCGAGCGCGTTGGCCAGCTTCGCCGCGGCGTCGAGCCGCTTGGCGAAGCGCTTCGACACGCCCCGCAGTTCGACCAGCGGCGCCTCGCTCACGACGCGCCTCCCGAAAGCGGATGGAAGCAGCGCGCCTCGCGGCCGTCGGCGAGCGCGCGCATCGCGGGCTCGGCGACGCATGCCGCGGTCGCGTGGCCGCAACGCGTGCGGAAACTGCATCCCTCGGGCAGATCCAGCAGCGAGGGCATCACCCCGGGGATCTGCTGCAGCGGGCTGCCGCGACGGTTCCGGCTGGGGACCGAACCGATGAGCCCGGCAGTGTAGGGATGCGCGGGACGGTCGAGCACGTCGTCGACCCCGCCGCGCTCGACGATGCGTCCGGCATACATGACGCAGACATCGTCGGCGAGCGACGCGACCACGGAAAGGTCATGGGTGATCCAGATCAGCGCGGTGCCCGTCTCGCGCGCCAGTCGCTGCATCTCGAACAGGATCTGCCCCTGGATCGTGACGTCGAGAGCGGTGGTCGGTTCGTCCGCGACGATCAGTTCGACGCGGTTCAGCAGCGCGATGGCGATCGCGACGCGCTGACGCATGCCACCCGAGAACTGGTGCGGATAGGCGGCCAGTCTTTCGTCGGGGCTGGGGATCCCGACCTGTCCGAGCGCGTCGCGCGCACGGCGCCGGGCCTCCGCGCGCCCGACGTCTTCATGCGCCTGGATCGCCTCGATCATCTGGGTGTCGATGCGCAGGACAGGATTCAGCGTCATCATCGGGTCCTGGAAGATCATCGCGATGCGCCGGCCCCGCACATGGCGCATCTCGGCGTCGGGAAGCGACGCAAGGTCGCGGCCGCCGAACAAAATGCGTCCCGACACGATCCGCCCCGGCGGATCGATCAGCCCCATGATCGAGAACCCGGTCACCGACTTGCCGGAACCGGATTCGCCCACCAGCCCCATCACCCGGCCGGGCGCCACGGAAAAGGACACGCCGTCGACCGCCTTGACCGTGCCGGCGCGCGTGTCGAACCACGTCCGCAGATCCTCGACGACCAGGGTCGGCTCGGCCATCGTGGTCGTCCTATCTCTGCAGCCGGGGATTGAGGATGTCGCGCAACTGGTCGCCGACCAGGTTGATCGAGACGATCGTCGCCAGCAGAGCGATACCCGGGAAAAAGCTGATCCAGTACTTTCCCGAAAGCAGATATTCGAACCCGTTCGCGATCAGCAGGCCAAGCGACGGCTCGGTGATCGGCAGTCCGATCCCGAGAAAGGACAGCGTCGCCTCCAGCGCTATGGCATGCGCCACCTGGACCGTCACCACGACGATGAGCGGCGGCATGCAGTTCGGCAGGATGTGCCGGAACACGATGCGGCGATGGCCCAGCGCGAGGCAGCGCGCCGCCTCGACATATTCCTTGCGCCGCTCGACCAGCGCCGTCCCGCGGACCGTGCGCGCGTAATAGGCCCACTGCACGCAGATCAGGGCCACCACGATCTTCCATGTCCCCTGGCCGAGAACCGCCAGCAGGATCAGCGCCACCAGGATCGACGGGAAGGACAGCTGGATGTCGACCACGCGCATGATCAGGCTTTCGACCCGACCGCCGAAATACGCCGCCACGAGCCCGGCGGCGGCGCCGATGGCGAGCGCGCCCAGCGCGCTCATCGCGCCGACGCCCAGCGACGTGCGCAGCCCGTGGAAGATCGCGGAGAGCATGTCGCGGCCCTGGTCGTCGGAACCGAGCCAGAAGGTATATCCCCCCATCGACTGGGTCATCGGCGGCTGGCGGCCGTCCATGATGTCGAGCTGGCGCAGGTCGTATGGGTCCTGCGGCGAAAGCAGGGGCGCGCATACCGCGACGACGAGGATCGCAGCGAACAAGGCGAGGCCGGCGAGCGCGATCCTGCTGGCGGCGAAGTCGGCGCAGAACCGCCGCAGCGGCGTGTCGTTCCCCGACGTCCCGGCCATCTCAGCCCCGCGCCTCGGACAGCCGTACCCGCGGATCGAGCACGGAGTAGAGGATGTCGACGACCAGATTGATGATCACGAACATGAACACGATGATGCACAGATAGGCGACGATCACGGGACGGTCGAGCCGTTGGATCGAATCGATGATCAGCTTGCCCATCCCCGGCCAGGCGAAGATCGACTCGGTGACCACCGCGAAGGCGATGGTCGAGCCGAGCTCCAGGCCGACCACGGTCACGATCGGGATGAGGATGTTCTTGAATACGTGGACCATGACGACGCGCCGACCCGAGAGCCCCTTGGCGCGCGCGAACCGCACATAGTCCATGAGCATGTTCTCGCGCATCCCCGCGCGCGCCAGCCGGATGATCAGCGAGATCTTGAACAGCGCCAGATTGAGCGCGGGCATCGCCAGATGCCGCAGCCCGTCGATCGTGAAGGCGCTCGACGTGATGCCCAGGTAGGTCGCCGTCTCGCCGCGCCCGGTCGAGGGCAGCCAGCCCAGTTCCACCGCGAAGACCATGATCAGCATCAGCCCGACCCAGAACGTCGGCAGGGAGAAGCCGAGGATCGACCCGGCCATGATCGCCTTGGCGCCGGCGGAATTGGGCCTGTATCCGGCGTACATGCCGAGCGGCAGCCCCACCACGATGCCGAGCGCGAGCGCCGAGAGCGCGAGCTCGAGGGTCGCGGGCATGCGCTGCAGGATGAGCGTCATCGAAGGGATGTTGAAGACGAAGGACCGGCCCAGATCGCCGCCCAGCGCCGCCTCGACGAAGGCGAAGTACTGGGCCCAGACGGGGCGATCGAGGCCCAGGGCCGCCTTCGCGCGCTCGCGCTCGATCTGGTCGGCCTCCGGCGCGATGAAGATCTCGATGGGATCGCCGATCGCGTAGACGCCGAAGAAGACGATCAGCGACATCACGAACAGCACCACGCCGCTCTGCATCAGGCGGCGGATGATGAACACGGACATCGCGATCGTCCTTCCGCGGTCGCCGGCTTCAGTTCGACGGCCGCACGAACTGTGCCAGCGAATATTCGTCCTGCCGCGGCGCGTAGGCGATGCCGCGGCGGGTCGCCCAGGTGTTGACCTGGTAATAGAGCGGGACGATCCCCGCCTCGGCGCCGATCGCGAGCTCGCTGGCCTCGAACAGCAGCCGCTCGCGTTCGCGGTCGTCCACGGTCGCCAGCGCGCGTTCGAGCAGCTGGTCGACGCGCGGGTTGCCGTAGCGGCCGCGGTTCGAGGCCCCCATCCCCTTCTCGCGGTTGGGGGTGGCGAGCAGGGCGCGCAGGCTGTCCGAGACCTCGCCGGTGTTGCTGCCCCATCCGAACAGCATCACGCTGAAGGCGTGGGTCGGGGCGCTGGCCTGCGTGGCGTAGGTGGCCCACGGCAACGTGACCACCTTGGTGTCGATCCCGGCGCGCGTGAGCATCGGCCCGATGGCCTGCAGCACGCGCTCGTCGTTGGGGTACCGGTCGTTCGGACCGTGCAGCGTCATCGCGAAGCCGTTGGGATATCCGGCGGCGGCCAGCAGGCCGCGGGCGCCGTCGGCGTCGAGCGGGTCAGGCTTCAGCCTGGACGACGCACCGAAGGAGCCCTCGGGCAGAAGTCCGCCGGCCGCAATTGCGTCGCCCTCGAAGACGCGATCGACGATCCCCGCGCGGTTGATCGACCGGCTGATCGCCTGGCGCACCCGCACATCCTTGAAGGGATTGTTCGGCAGCATCGCGCCGGCCTTGTCGGTGGCGAAGGGCGTCTGGTCGCGCGCCTGGTCGAAGGCAAGATAGATGACGCGGTTGGAGGTGATCCTGTGCAGCGCGATCTGCGCGTTCGCGCGCAGCCGCGGCAGGTCGGCGCTGGGAACCGCCTCGATCATCTGCACGTCGCCGGCCAGCAGCGCCGCCGTGCGGGCGGTGTTGTTGGAGATCAGCTTCAGGGTCGCCCGGTTCCAGGCGGGCCTGTCGCCCCAATAGGCGTCGTTGCGGGCAAGGACGACGCGGTCGTTCGGCACGAACTCCACGAAGCGGAAGGGTCCGGTGCCAATCGCCGACTTGCCGGAGTTGAACTCCGCCGTCGGCGCCTCGACGGCCTTGCGGCTGACGATGGCGACCGCCGACAGCATCGTCGGAAGCAGCGGGGCCGGCGCGGCGGTCCGCAGGCGCAGGGTATGCGGATCGACGATCGTCGCCTCGACGATCGGCCGAACGAACCCGGCATAGGACGACGGCGAGTTGGGCACCCACGGGACGCGCTTGTAGGTCGCGACGACGTCGTTGGCGTCGAAGTCGCTGCCGTCGTGGAACTTGACCCCGCGCCGGAGCGTGAATTCCCAGGTCAGGTCGTCGATCGTCCGCCACGCGGTGGCGAGGCCAGGGATGAGACGTTGCTGTTCGTCCTGGTGGACCAGGCGGTCGAAAATGTGGTGCGCCACGTTGGCGTTCGGTGCCAGGGCGTGGAAATGCGGATCGATCGAGGTGATCGCGCCCTGAACCGCGATAGTCAGATCCTGGGCCCGCGTCGCGGTGTCCGGTCCAAATGCCGCCAGGGTTCCAAGCGCCAGCATGGCGCGCAACGCACGCTTGAGCATTCCTGTCCTCTCCCGTTCGTGCGGGCGGCGGTGGGGGCACCGCGCCCTGTCGTTCCTCTGCCTGCCTAATCGCACCTCGACGCGCCGTTCGCAAGCCGCGGGTTCCGGCCGCTTGCGTCGCCTCGGTCGGTCCCTATAGTGCCGCAGACGGGCGTCGGGCCCGCTGGCCGACGCCCGCAGTCCGAAGGCGCGATGTCCACGGCCGATGGGTCGCGACCGCCGCGCCGCCTCCGCCCGTCCCCCCAGGAGGGTCGACATGTCCAGCAATGCCGCCGCCATCGAACTGACCGCGCCGGACATCCGGCCCTATCGCGCCGGCAACACGGGGATCGACTATGTCCATCGCTTCACGGCGCCCCTGTCCGGCCCCGCGGTCATGGTCAGCGCGGTGGTCCACGGCAACGAACTGTGCGGCGCGATCGCGCTCGACTGGCTGCTGCGATCCAGCCTGCGCCCGCGCATGGGCACGCTGACCCTCGCCTTCTGCAACGTCGAGGCCTATGCCCGCTTCGATCCCGCGGCCCCCACGCTGTCGCGCTTCGTGGACGAGGATTTCAACCGTGTCTGGGGCGCCGACGTGCTCGACGGCAGCCGCGACACCGCCGAGACGCGCAGAGCCAGGATCCTGCGCCCCGCGGTCGAGGCGGCCGAGTATCTGCTCGACATCCATTCCATGCAGAACGACACCGAACCGCTGATGCTGTGCGGTCCGCTCGAGAAGGGGCGCGCCTGGGCGCGGCGCGTCGGCTTCCCGGCGACGATCGTCAGCGACTCCGGACATGCCGCGGGCCGGCGCATGCGCGACTACGGGGCGTTCGCCGATCCCGAGAGCCCGCGCAACGCGCTGCTCGTCGAATGCGGCCAGCATTGGCGCGCGAACGCGGCGCAGGTCGCGATCGAAACCATGCTGCGGGTGCTGCGCGACCTGGGCACCCTCGCGCAGGCGGATGTGGCGCCCCATCTGCCCGCGCCGCCGCTGCCGCCGCCGCGGGTCATCGAGATCACGGAC
>JBIKXN010000147.1:0-7977 GCA_044355765.1 Alphaproteobacteria bacterium | reverse complement strand
CAGCGTCTCGCGCCGCGCGCCCGCGACGACCAGACGCGCGGGCCATCGCTCGCCGTTCTGCGCTGCGAACCAGCCGGAGATCGCGGCGTCGTAGGCGCCGGTGCGCGCATAGGCCGCCGCCGCGAGGCGCCGGCGCAGCGCGAGCGTCGTGGCGCCGGCATGGGCGTCCAGCTCGGCCGCCAGAGCCGCGTAGTCGGCGGGCTCGACGACGACGGCGACCGCGTCGTGGTTCTTCGCCGCCGCGCGGATCATCGCCGGACCGCCGATGTCGATGTTCTCGATCGCGGCGTCGAAATCGGCGCCGCGCGCGATCGTCGCCTCGAAGGGGTAGAGATTGACCACCAGCAGATCGATCGGCGCGATGGCGTGCGCGGCCATCGCCGCGGCATGCGCGGGATCCTCGCGCCGCGCGAGCAGCCCGCCATGGATCCTGGGATGCAGCGTCTTGACGCGCCCGTCCATGATCTCGGGAAAGCCGGTATGGTCCGAGACCTCGACGACGCGATGACCGGCGGCGCGCAGCGCCGCCGCCGTGCCGCCGGTCGACAGGATCTCGACGCCATGCCGCGCCAGGCAGGCCGCGAGTTCGTCCAGCCCAGTCTTGTCGGAGACCGAGATCAGGGCGCGGGCGATCGAGCGAAGGGACATGGCGATGATTCCTCGACGCGAAAGGTGGCGGACGCGTGATGGCCGTCTAGCAGGAAAAGGCCGCCGCTGGCCAAGCCGCCGTCACGTCGCGGCGGCGAATTCCGGGACCAGCCGCCGCAGCGCCGCCAGCAGCGCGGCTTCGTCGCCGGCGCGCGCCAGCGTCTCGATCTCGTCGAAGCCGCGCGCCAGCGCGGCGGCATCGGCGACGCGCGGATCGGCCAGCTGGATGCCGGCGACGGTGGTCGGCGCCAGCGGCTCTGCGGCATGGAAGAGTTCCTCCGCGAGCTTCTCGCCCTGGCGCAGGCCGGTGAAGACGATCTTCACGTCGCGGTCCGGCTTGAGCCCGGCCAGGCGGATCATGCGCCGCGCCAGATCGGCGATGCGCACCGGCGCGCCCATGTCGAGCACGAACAGCTTGCCGCCGGTGCCGGCCGTGTCGCCCGTGCCGAGGGCCGAGGCCTGGAGGACCAGCTCGACCGCCTCGCGCACGGTCATGAAATAGCGCTCCATGCGCGGATGGGTGACGGTCAGCGGCCCGCCCGCGGCGAGCTGGCGCTGGAACAATGGAACCACCGAGCCCGTCGAGCCCAGCACGTTGCCGAAGCGCACCGTGACGAAGCGCGTGGCGCCGGGCGCCGCGCCGCGGTCGAGCGCCTGGCAGTAGGACTCGGCGAGCCGCTTGGTGGCGCCCATGACGCTCGAGGGATTGACCGCCTTGTCGGTCGAGATCGCCACCATGGCGGCGACGCCGCCGGCACGGGCGAGGTCGGCGACGTTGCGCGTGCCGATCGTGTTGGTGAGCGCCCCTTCGGCCGGATGCGCCTCCACCATCGGCACATGCTTCAGCGCCGCGGCATGGAACACCAGCTCGGGGCCGTGATCGGCGAAGATCCGCGCCAGCCGCGCACGGTCACGCACATCGGCCAGCACGGCGCGGCGCGCGAGAGTCGCGTGGCGCTCGCCGATCTCCATGTCGATCGCGTAGAGCGCGAATTCCGAGCTGTCGAGCAGCACCAGCTCGGCGGGCTCCAGATCGGAGATCTGGCGCGCCAGCTCCGAGCCGATCGAACCGCCCGCGCCGGTCAGCAGCACGCGCCGCCCGGCGACGAGCGCCCTGACAGGCGCGCGGTCGAGCACGGCCTGCGGCCGGCCGAGCAGGTCCTCGATCGCGATCGGCCGCACGTCCAGCCCCGACTGCCCGGTGCTGCGCAGCTCGGTGATGCGCGGCAGCCGCGCCACGGCGATGCCCAGCCGGTCTGCGGCATCGAGCAGCCTCTCCAATCGCGCGCCGGCGAATTCGGCGCGGGTGACGACGACGCGCTGCGGCCGCAGCTCGCGCGCCGCCAGCGCCTCGACGATCGGCTCGAGCCCTTCCGGTCCGCCGAGGACCTCGACGCCGCGAAGCGCCCTGCCGTGGCGCCCGTCGCTTTCGTCGACCAGCCCGACGACGCGATAGGCGGCGCCGGGCCGCTCGCTCGCCTCGATGAAACGCTCGGCCTCGGCGCCGGCACCGACCAGCAGCACCGGGACGCGGTTCGGGTCGGCGTCCGCGGCGGCGAGGTCGAAGCGTCCGTCCTTGGCCAGGCGATAGAGGATCCGCGGGCCGGCCAGAAGCAGGATCAGGACGAACCACGCGATCACCAGCGCCGAACGCGGGAAATCCTCCAGCCGTGTGACCACGAACATCGCCGCGAGATGGATCAGGACGATCAGCGTCGCCGCACGGGTGATGCGGGCCAGATCGGGAAAGGACGCGAAGCGCCAGATGCCGCGATACAGACCGAGCCAGCGGAACACGCAGGCGGCGACGAGCACGAACAGCGCCGCGCCGCCGAATAGGGTGACGGGGTCGAGCCGCACGATGTCGTCGCCCAGCCGCAGCCACAGCGCCAGCACATACGCCAGTGCCGCCATAGCCAGATCATGGGCGAAGGCGATCGCGAGCTTGCTCGATGTGCCGATGGTCACGCGCATGGCGTCAGGCCGGTCGCAGGCAGGTGGAACACGGGTGCCGTGGGAGTGTCTAGCACGGCGCCGCGGCCGCCGGGATCGCGGTAGGTCATGGCGGCGTCAGCAGCGCACGCAGCCGATAGAGCGCCTCCAGCGCCTCGCGCGGGGACATCTCGTCGGGCGCGAGCCGGCGCAGTTCGGCCTCGACGGCCGATGGCGCGGCCGCCGCCGCGGCTGGACGCGGCGGGGCGACGGCGCTGAACAGCGGCAGGTCTTCCGCCAGCCGCGCCACGCCGTCGGCCTGGCCGCGCTTCTCCAGCGTCGCCAGCACTGCGCGCGCCCGTTCGACCACCGGCTTCGGCAGTCCGGCGAGCTGCGCGACATGGATCCCGTAGGAGCGGTCGGCGGTGCCGGGCGCCACCTCGTGCAGGAAGACGACATCGCCCTGCCATTCCTTGACCCGCATGGTGTGGCACGCAAGGCCGGGCAGCCGAACGGCGAGCGCGGTCAGCTCGTGATAATGCGTCGCGAACAGGGCACGGCAGCGATTGGCCTCGTGCAGATGCTCGATCGTCGCCCAGGCGATGGACAGGCCGTCATAGGTGGCGGTACCGCGGCCGATCTCGTCGAGGATCACCAGCGCGCGCGCACCGGCGCGGTTGAGGATCGCCGCGGTCTCGACCATCTCGACCATGAAGGTCGACCGGCCGCGCGCCAGGTCGTCGGCGGCACCCACGCGGCTGAACAGCCGGTCGACGAGCCCGATCCGCGCGCGCGCGGCCGGCACGAAGCTGCCGGCCTGGGCGAGGACGACGATCAGCGCGTTCTGACGCAGGAAGGTCGACTTGCCGGCCATGTTCGGTCCGGTCAGCAGCCAGAGCCGCGCGCCGGAATCGGCGTCGAGCCGGCAATCGTTGGGCACGAAGCTTTCGCCCGCCGCCAGCCGAGCCGCCTCCACCACCGGATGGCGGCCGCCCGCGATCTCGAAGGCCGTGGATTCGTCGACCACCGGACGGCGCCAGTCGCGCGCCGCGGCGAGCTCGGCGAGGCCGGCGGCGACGTCGAGCCGCGCCAGCGCCCGCGCGGCGGCGCCGATCTCCGCCGATGCGGCGACGGCGTCCTGGCGCAGCGCCTCGAAATGCTCCAGCTCGCGCGCCAGCGCGCGCTCGCCGGCGGCGACGATCCGCTGCTCGAGATCGCCCAGCTCCGTCGTCGAGAACCGGACCGCGCCGGCCATGGTCTGGCGGTGGATGTAGGCGGGGTCGCCGCGCAGCTTCTCTCCGTGCTGGGCGTTCACCTCGATGTAGTAGCCGAGCACGTTGTTGTGGCGCAGCTTGAGCGACGCGATGCCGGTCGCGGCGGCGTAGCGCGCCTGCAGCGCGGCGACATGCCGGCGCCCGTCGTCGCGCAGCCCGCGCAGCTCGTCGAGCGCCGGATCGAAACCCGCGGCGACGAAACCGCCATCCGTCGCCGCCAGCGGCAGCTCGGTGGCGAGCGCCGCCGCGAGCCGCGCCACCAGCGTGTCGTGCGTGCCCAGCGCGGCGACGGTCGCGGTCAGCATCGCCGGCGTCGCGGCCAGCCCGCCCGGCTCGAGCATCGCGCGCACCGCGGGGATCGCGCCCAGCCCGTCGCGCAGCGCCGCGAGGTCGCGCGGCCCGCCGCGGCCGAGCGTCAGCCGCTGCAGCGCGCGCTCGAGATCCGGCAGGCGGCGCAGCGCATCGCGCAGATCGGCGCGCGTGCGTCCGGCGGCGACGAAGAACGCGACCAGATCGAGCCGCGCGTCGATCGCGGCCGTGTCGCGCAGCGGCCCGGCGAGGTCGGCGGCGAGCTGGCGTGCGCCGGCCCCGGTCAGCGTCCAGTCGACGACGTCGAGCAGCGCGCCCTTGCGCGCGCCGTCGAGCGTCGTCTCGATCTCCAGGTTGCGCCGCGTCGCGGGGTCGATCTCGAGGAAGCCATCCGTCGCGTGCACCGCCGGCGGCGACAGCCGGGGCATGCGCCCCTTCTGCGTCAACGCGACATAGTCGACCAGCGCGCCGGCCGCCGCGAGGCCGGCGCGGCCGAACGCGCCGAACCCGTCGAGCGTCCCGACCTCGAGCAGCGTCTCGAGCCGGCGGCGCCCGTTCTCGCTGTCGAAGCGCGCGGCGGGCAGCGGCGTCAGGGCCGGTTTCCAATCGGCGAGCGCGGCGGCGAGGTCGTCGCGGGCGAGCAGCCGGTCGGCGATCAGCAATTCGCCCGGCGCCACGCGCGCCAGCGCCGCTGGCAGGTCGGCCAGAGCCGATATGCGCTGGACGAGGAAGCTGCCGACGGACATGTCGATCCAGGCAAGCGCCGCCTCGCCCTGGACCAGCGCCAGGGCTGCGAGATGGTTGTTCCGGCGCGCGTCGAGCAGCGCGTCCTCGGTCAGCGTGCCGGGCGTCACCACGCGGGTCACGTCGCGCCGCACGACCGACTTGGCGCCGCGCTTCTTCGCCTCGGCGGGGTCCTCGAGCTGGTCGCAGATCGCGACGCGGTGGCCGGCGCGGATCAGCCGCAGCAGATAGGCCTCGTGGCTGTGCACCGGCACGCCGCACATCGGGATGTCGGCGCCCAGATGCTTGCCGCGGCGGGTCAGCGTCAGGTCGAGCGCGCGCGCCGCCACCTCGGCGTCCTCGAAGAACAATTCGAAAAAATCGCCCATCCGATAGAAGAGCAGCGCGCCCGGATGGCGGCGCTTCACCTCGAGATATTGCGCCATCATCGGCGTCGCGCCGGCCTCTGCGGCGGCGTCGCGGGCGGTCGCGCCGGCGGGGTCGGATTCGGGCTGGTCCATGCCCGGCCGGGGTTAAACCAGCGCAGCCGCGGCTTCAAGCGCCCGGCGATGCTGTGTGCGGTGCAGCGACGGTCTGCTTTGACGCCGATGGCGGCGAACCCCTAGGTTCCAGGGGCGAAGATCACGACGGGGCGCCACGCTTTGCGGGCCTCGCACCAGCGACCGAGGAAACGCCCATGGCGACCGAAGGCACCCCCGTCACCGAAGACGAGGCCCTGCAGTTCCACGCGCACGGCAAGGCGGGGAAGATCGAGATCACCCCGACCAAGCCGCTGACCACGCAGCGCGACCTCAGCCTCGCCTATTCGCCGGGAGTGGCCTGGCCGTGCCTGCACATCGCCAGGAACCCCGCCACCGCCTACGACTACACGTCGAAGGGCAATCTGGTGGCGGTGATCTCGAACGGCACCGCGGTGCTGGGCCTCGGCGATCTCGGCGCGCTCGCCTCGAAGCCGGTGATGGAGGGCAAGTCGGTCCTGTTCAAGCGCTTCGCCGACGTCGATTCGATCGATCTCGAGGTCGACACGAAGAACGTCGACGAATTCGTCAACTGCGTGCGCTTCCTTGGCCCCAGCTTCGGCGGCATCAATCTGGAGGACATCAAGGCGCCGGAATGCTTCATCATCGAGCAGCGCCTGCGCGAGCTGCTCGACATCCCGGTCTTCCACGACGACCAGCACGGCACCGCGATCGTCGCCGCGGCGGGCCTGCTCAATGCCCTGGACCTGACCGGGCGCGACATCCGCAGCGTGAAGATGGTGATCAACGGCGCCGGCGCCGCTTCGATCGCCTGCGCCGAGCTGATCAAGGCCATGGGCGTGCCCCATGCCAATGTCGTCCTCTGCGACACCAAGGGCGTGATCTGGCAGGGCCGCACCGACGGCATGAACCAGTGGAAATCCGCCCACGCCGTGCCGACCAAGGCGCGCTCCCTGCGCGAGGCGATGGAAGGGGCCGACGTCTTCTTCGGATTGTCGGCCAAGGATGCCGTCGACCAGGACATGGTCCGCGCCATGGCCGGCAAGCCGATCATCTTCGCCATGGCCAATCCCGATCCGGAGATCACGCCCGAGCAGGCGAAGGCGGCGCGCCCCGACGCGATCGTGGCCACCGGCCGTTCCGACTATCCCAACCAGGTCAACAACGTCCTCGGCTTTCCGTACATCTTCCGCGGCGCCCTCGACGTGCGCGCCTCGACGATCAACGACGCGATGAAGATCGCGGCGGTCGAGGCGCTGGCCAAGCTCGCCCGCGAGGACGTGCCCGACGAGCTCGACGCGGCCTATTCCGGCCGCCGGCTGCGCTACGGCGCCGACTACATCATTCCCGTGCCCTTCGACCCGCGGCTGATCTCGGTCGTGCCCGCGGCGGTCGCCGAGGCGGCGATGAAGACCGGCGTCGCGCGAAAACCGATCGCCGACATGAAGTCCTATCGCCGCGCGCTGTCGAAGCGCCGCGATCCGACCGCGGCCATGCTCGACCTGATCTTCGAGCAGCTGCGCTCCTCGCCGCCGCGCCGCGTCGTCTTCGCCGAAGGCGAGGAGGAGCGGGTGATCCGCGCCGCGGCGCAGTTCCAGGCCGCCGGCTACGGCACCGCCGTGCTGGTGGGGCGCGCCGACCGCATCGCCGCGACCGTCCGCGCCGTGGGCATCGCCGGCGCCGAACGGCTCGAGATCCAGAACGCGCGCGTCAGCGGCCGCAACAAGGAATACACGGACCTGCTTTACGTGCGGCTGCAGCGCCAGGGCTATCTCTGGCGCGACTGCCAGCGCCTGGTGAACCAGGACCGCAACGTCTTCGGCGCGCTGATGGTGGCGCTTGGCGACGCCGACGCGATCGTCACCGGCACGACCCGCGCCTACCACCAGGCGCTCGCCGATATCCGCTTGGCGCTGCCCGGGGAGCCTGGCCGCCGGGTCATGGGCCTGACCATCGTCGTCACCGGCGGCCATACCGTGTTCATGGCCGACACGACCGTGAACGAGCTGCCGGGCGCCGAGGAGATGGCCGACATCGCCATCGAGGCCGCCGCCAAGGCCCGCGCGATGGGCCACGTGCCGCGCGTGGCGTTGCTGTCGTATTCGAATTTCGGCAAGCCGATGCGCGAGAAGATGCTTCCCGTGCGCGAGGCGGTGATGGCGCTCGACGCGCGCGAGGTCGATTTCGAGTACGAGGGCGACATCTCGGCCGAGGTCGCGCTCGACGGCGCGCTGATGCGCAACCTCTATCCGTTCTCGCGGCTGTCGGGTCCGGCGAACGTGCTGGTCATGCCTGGGCTGCATTCGGCCAACATCTCCAGCCAGCTGCTGCAGAAGCTGGGCGGCGGCACCGTGATCGGCCCGCTTCTGATCGGCATGTCGAAGCCGGCCCAGATCGTGCCGGCCGGCGCCACCGTCGCCGAGATCGTCAACATGGCGGCGCTCGCCGCGGCCGAAGTGCGCAGATAGCGCGAGGGACATGCCGAGGCCGGACACCCGGCGGACGCCCAGCCTGCTGCCCGCCGGCGTCGTGGGCCGGCATGGCGCTCCGCGCCTCCTCCGGGCTTCAAGGAGGGCCGGCGCGCATCGTCG
>JBIKXN010000146.1:0-8035 GCA_044355765.1 Alphaproteobacteria bacterium | reverse complement strand
CGCACCTCAACTGCGCGCCGAATAGGCAATAACGCAGGCCCGAGTCTAGGGACGCGACACGCTCGCGGGAGCCCGGCATTCGCAAGATGCCGGGCTTCTTATTTTCCGGGCGGCGTTCAGCGCGACGCCATGTCGCGGAAGCTGATCAGATCGGATCGCACGACCAGATCGATCGCCAGCCAGATCGCGGCGCTCACCACGGTCGTCACCAGGGCCTTCAGCCCCAGCCTCGGCCGCTCGGGCGCGCTCGGCGCGTGCCCGCGCTCGACCCGCTCTGGCGGACGCGCGCCCCAGGGCAGCACCGCGAAGATCACCACCCACCAGATGGTGATGTAGATGGCGATCCCGGTCGCCCATCCCATCGACGGGCTCATGCCTGCTCCAGTTCCACGAGCGTGCCGCAGAAATCCTTGGGGTGGAGGAAGAGCACCGGCTTGCCATGGGCGCCGATCCGCGGCTCGCCATCGCCGAGCACGCGCGCCCCCTCGGCGCGCAGACGGTCTCGCGCCGCGCCGATGTCCTCGACCTCGTAACAGACATGGTGCATGCCGCCGCCCGGTCGGTCGGCCAGGAATTTGGCGATTGGCGACGCGGCCCCGAGCGGATGGAGCAGCTCGATCTTCGTGTTCTCGAGTTCGACGAATACGGTGGTCACGCCGTGATCGGGGAGGTCGACGGGCGGCGAAACCCGCGCGCCCAGTACGGCGGAATAGACATGCGTCGCCGCGGCGAGATCCGGCACGACGATGGCGACGTGATTGAGGCGACCGAGCATGCGCGTCTCCGTGCGTGACGATCCGGGAGCGGATCGCTCCGACAAGATAGTGCGGCGTCTAGAGCCGGACGAGATGCACCCGGACCTCGGGGCGCTTGCCGAAGCGCTCCTTGGCGCGACGACGGATCGCCCGGCGCACCGCCTCCTCGATCTGCGCGTCGCCGTCCCGGCGGCCGGTTTCGCGCAGGGCGCGCTCCGCGGCATCGCGCAGCGACGCGAGCAACTCCTCTTCCTCGTCACCGGAAAGCCCCGGCGCGGAAAGCCGCGGCTCGCCGACCGCCCGCCCCTTGCGATCGAGGACGACGGTCGCCAGCACGGCGCCGTTCCACATCATGCGGCCCCGGGCGCGGACGACATCGCCGTCCATCGGCACCAACCGCTCGCCCTCGACGGCAAGGCGGCCCGAGGTCACGTCGCCGACATGGGCGGGCCCCGCGCGCGATAGCGAGATCACCTGCCCGTTGGCGGGGACAAGGGCGTGGCGCACCTGGCAGGCGCGGGCGAGTTCGGCATGCGCGGCCATGTGCTGCGCTTCGCCGTGGACGGGAATGGCGATCTCCGGACGCACCCACTGGTACATGCGGGCGAGTTCGCCGCGGCAGGGATGCCCGGAGACATGGATGGGGCCGCCGAGATCTGCGGGCGCCGTCTCGTCGTCGACGACCGTGACCCCGAGCGACACCAGCCGGTTCTTCAGCTTGAGGACGGTCCGCTCGTTGCCAGGGATGGTCCGCGAAGAGAATATGCACGCGTCGCCCTTGCCGAGCGTCACGTGCGGATGCGCGTCGTCGGCTACGCGCGCGAGCGCGGCCCGCGCCTCGCCCTGGCTGCCGGTGCAGACCAGCACGATGCGGTCGGCGGGGACATAACCGGCCTCGTCCTCGCGCAGGAAGGAGATCGCGGGATCGAGATAGCCGTTCTCGCGCGCGGCGTCGTGCATGCGCCACAACGAACGGCCGACCAGCGCGACGTCGCGCCCGCAGGCCTGCGCGGCGGCGGCGATGCTGGACAGCCGCGCGATGTTCGAGGCGAAGCAGGCGACCGCGATCCTGCCGTCGAAGCGGGCGAACAGCCGCGTCAAGGCGGCGCGCACATCGGACTCGGAACCGGCCTCGCCCTCGCGCATCGCGTTGGTCGAATCTCCGACCAGCGCCAGCACGCCCGAACGGCCGATCGACTCCAGCTTCGCGATCTCGATGTCGCCGCCGACCAGCGGGGCCGGGTCGATCTTCCAGTCCCCGGTATGGAAGATGGTGCCCGCGGATGTCCGGATGGCGAGCGCCATCGGTTCGGGGATCGAGTGGGTGAGATGCACGAACTCGATCCCGAAGGGGCCGATCGCGACGCGGGCGTCGAGCGGCACCACCGTCAGCGCGACGTCATGGTGGAAATCCGCGTCGGCGAGCTTGCGACGCAGCACGGAGGCCGCGAACGGCGTCGCCCAGATCGGGCACCGCAGGCGTCGCCACAGATACTGAACCGCCCCGAGATGGTCCTCGTGCGCGTGGGTCAGGACGAGGCCGTCCAGCCGTCCGCCCGCGGCCTCGGCCTCGATGAAGGCAGGATCGGGAACGATCACGTCCACGCCCGCCATGGTCTCGCCGCCGAAAGTGACGCCGCAATCCACCATCAGCCAACGGCCGCGATGTCCGTAAAGGTTCAGGTTCATGCCGATCTCGCCGGACCCGCCGAGCGGCACGAAGAATACCTGGTCCGAGAGCGGGTCCCGGAAGCTGCGTATCCAGTCGCTCACCGCGGCGATCCGCGCGCTGTCGGCTTCATCCGCGGTTGCGGCGATGGATGTCGACGAGACCGAGCAGCGTCAGGTCCTGGTCGACATGATGGATCGCCGAGGTGCCGTCCGCGATCAACGGCACCAGGCCACCGGTGCCGATCACCGTGTAGGTCTGGCCGGTCTCCGCCTCGATCCTCCGCAGCGTCCCCTCGATGAGCCCGATGTAGCCCCAATAGATCCCCGACTGCATAGCCTCGACCGTTGTACGTCCGACCGCGCGCCGCGGCCTGCGTATCTCGACGCGCGGAAGTTTCGCCGCGCGCGTGTAGAGCGCCTCGAAGCTCAGCCCGATCCCCGGCGAGATCACGCCGCCGCAATAATTGCCATCCGCATCCACGACGTCGAACGTGGTCGCGGTTCCGAGATCGATGACAACCGCCGGCGTCGCGTAGCGGTTCCTGGCCGCGACCGCATTCGCGATCCTGTCGGCACCGGCCTCCTCGGGGCGATCGATCAGGATCTTGACGCCGGGATCGCAGCCGGGCTCCCCGACGACCAGGGGATCGCCGCCGAAATAGGTCCGGCACAACGTCTTCAGCTGAAAGGCGGTCTGGGGAACGACATTCGAGAGGATCACGCTGTCGATCTCGCTGCGCGAGATCCCCGACAGCGACATGAGCCCGGAGAGCCAGAACGCGTATTCGTCGGCGGTTCGGCTGACATTGGTCGAGATCCGCCAGGCGCCGCGCTTGACCTCGCCGTCGAAGACGCCGAAGACGGTGGTCGTGTTGTTGGCGTTGATCACCAGCAGCATGTCGGATGTCTAGCACGCGGACGCCGGAAAGAACACGTCGCCGGCATGGATATGCCGCACCGCGCCGCCGCCCTGGTCGAGGAGCAGCGCGCCGTCTGGTCCGAGCCCCGCGAAACGGCCCTCGAGCGTCGCGCCGGGCAGCCGGGCGACGACTGGATCTCCCAACCCATGTGCGCGGGCCAGCCAGGCGGTGCGCACGGGCGCGAAGCCCTCGTCCTCCCACGCCCGATAGTGACGGTCGAAGCAGGCGAGAAACGCCTCCAGCACCTCGTCGACGCCGGCATTGGCGCCGGCCAGCCGCAGGCTGGTCGCCGGGATGCGCGTGCCCGCCGGATCGCCGCCGACATTGATCCCGACCCCGACCACCAGCGCGTCCACGCCGTCGGGACGCGCACCGTCGCTCTCGAGCAGGATGCCGGCGATCTTGCGGCCAGCAAGCAGGACGTCGTTCGGCCACTTGATCCGCGCCGGCCCCGCCGCGCCGGCGAAGGCATCGACCGTCTCCGCCACGGCGACCGCCGCCGCAAAACCGAGCAGCGCGACATCGCCCGGCCGACCGCGCGGTCGCAACCCGATGGACAGGTAAAGATCGCCCGGCGCGCTGATCCAGCTCCGGCCATCGCGGCCGCGCCCCTTCGTCTGGGCGCGGGCATGGACGACGACGCGCGCCGGAGCGCCAAGGCGAAGCAGCTCGCGAGCGACGTCGTTGGTGCTGCCGACCTCGGAATAGGCGTGGACGACGAACCCGGACGCGACCGCGCGCGCGCCGTCCGTCATCCCGCGAACAGGGACGCCGCCGCGGCGTTAGCGGCCCGCACGAGCGGCCCGGGTACCAGGAAGAACAGCAGGGTGAACAACGTCGCCCCGCACAGCACCGCGCCCAGGCTGGCAGGGACGGGACGATCCAGCGCGTCGCCCGGCGCGTCGAAATACATCAGCTTGACTATACGCAGATAGTAGAAGGCGCCGAACACGCTGGTCAGAACCCCGATCACCGCGAGCGCGTAATGCCCGGTGCGGACCGCGGCCTCGAAGACGTAGAACTTCGAGAAGAACCCGGCGAGCGGCGGAATGCCAGCCATCGCGAACATGGCCACTCCGACGGCGAAGGCCACCAGCGGATGCGTCGTGGAAAGGCCGCGCAGATCGTCGATCCCCTCGACCGCCCGCCCCTGCACGCGCATCGACAGGATCGCCGAAAACGCGGCCACGTTCATGAAAAGGTAGATCGCGAGATAGAGGGCGACCGCGGACACGCCAGCCGTACCGCCCGCGACGAGGCCGACCAGCGCGTAGCCGACATGGCCGATCGAACTATAGGCCATCAGCCGCTTGACATTGGTCTGCCAGATCGCGGCGAAGGCGCCCACGATCATGGACAGCACGGCCGCTACCCACAGGATCTGCTGCCATTGCGCGGCGATCGGCGCGAAGGGTTCGCAGACGACCCGGACCAGCAAGGCGGTCGCCGCCACCTTCGGGGCGATGGCGAAGAACGCTGTGACCGGCGTGGGCGCCCCTTCGTACACGTCCGGCGTCCACATATGGAACGGGGCCGCGCTGACCTTGAAGGCGAGCCCCGCGAGCACGAAGACCAGCCCGAACAGGACACCCGCCGGGACGAAGGCGCCCGCCTTGGCGGCGCCGGCGAGCGCCTGCGCGATCTGCGCGAAACCGGTTCCGCCGGCGAAACCGTAGAGCAGGGAGGCGCCGTAGAGCAGCATTCCGGAGGACAGCGCACCGAGCACGAAATACTTCAGCCCCGCCTCCGTCGACTTGACGGAGTCGCGCCTGAACGCCGCCAGCACGTAGAGCGACAGGCTCTGCAGCTCGAGGCCCAGATAGAGCGCGATCAGGTCGTTCGCCGAGATCATCAGCATCATGCCGACGGTGGCGAACAGGATCAGGATCGGAAACTCGAAGCGCTCCAGTTCCTCGCGCCGGTTGTAGTCGAGCGACAGCAGGATGCCGAGCGCCGCGCCCGCGAGCACGAGCATCTTCATGAAGACGCCGAACGCGTCGACCACGAACATGCCGGCGAAGGAGACGCTGCGCGCGCTGCCCCCCGCGAGCACGAGAATGCCGGCGGCGGCGAGCGCCGCCAGCGCGAGCCCGGACACGCGGCGATAGGACCCGGACCCGGCGATCGCGCCCAGCAGGAGAAGCCCGAGGCCGGACGCGGCGAGAAAGATCTCGGGCAGGGCTGCGGCGAGGGAAATCGACTGTGCGGTCATCGCATTCACTCCGCCGCCGCGGCGAGGCGACGCGCCGGCGCTGCCGGCGGAGCGTCGGCCCGCGCCTCCTGGTAGCGCACGACCAGCTGGTCGACCGAGGCGGAAAACACGTCGAGAACGGGCTTGGGATAGACGCCCATCCACAGCACCGCCAGCACGAGCGGCGCGAAGATCGCGATCTCGCGGCGCGAAAGATCGGCCATCGCCTTGAGGTCCTCGCGCACGAGAACGCCGAACACGACCCGACGATAGAGGAACAGCATGTAGGCGGCGCCCAGGATGACGCCGAGCGCGGCGAGCGCCGCCGCCCAGGTATTCGCCTGGAAGGCGCCGGCGAGGACGAGGAACTCGCCGACGAATCCGCTGGTGCCGGGCAGGCCGACCGACGCCATCGTGAAGAGCATGAACACCGCCGCGTAGCGCGGCATGCGCTCGACCAGGCCGCCATAGCGGGCGATCTCGCGCGTATGCAGCCGGTCGTAGACGACGCCGACGCACAGGAACAGCGCCCCGGAGACCAGGCCGTGGCTGAGCATCTGGAACAGCGCTCCGTCGATGCCCTGCCGCGTGCCGGTAAAGATCCCGAGCGTCACGAAGCCCATATGCGCGACCGACGAATACGCGATCAGCTTCTTCATGTCCTCCTGGACCAGGGCGACGAGCGACGTGTAGATCACCGCGACGATCGAAAGCGTGAACACCAGCGGCGTGAAGGCCTCGGACGCGTCGGGCATCATCGGCAGCGAGAACCGCAGGAAGCCGTAGGCGCCCATCTTCAGCAGCACGCCGGCGAGGATCACCGAGCCCGCGGTGGGCGCCTCGACATGCGCGTCCGGCAGCCACGTGTGCACCGGCCACATCGGCACCTTGACCGCGAAGGACGCGAAGAAGGCGAGCCACAGCCAGGTCTGCGCCTCGCGCGTGAAGCCGTGCCACATCAACCGCGTGATGTCGGTCGTCCCGGCGGTGCCGAAGATGTACAGCAGCGCGACCAGCATCAGCACCGATCCCGCCAGCGTGTAGAGGAAGAACTTGAAAGCCGAATAGACGCGCCTGGCGCCGCCCCAGACGCCGATGATCAGGAACATCGGGATCAGGACGGCCTCGAAGAAGATATAGAACAGGACCATGTCCAGCGCGCAGAACATGCCGACCATCATCGTCTCGAGGACGAGGAAGGCGATCATGTACTCCTTGACGCGATGCTCGATCGCCTCCCAGGAGGCGAGGATGCAGATCGGCATCAGGAAGGTCGACAGCAGGACGAACAGGACCGAGATGCCGTCGACGCCCATGTGGTAGGCGATCCCGGTACCGGGGAACCATTCGGCCCGCTCAACGAACTGGAACGCCGCGGTGCCGCGTTCGAAGCCGAACCACAGCGTGAGCGACAGCAGGAAGGTGGCCAGGGTCGTCCACAGCGCGACCCAGCGGGCGTTGCGCGCGACGGTTTCCTCGTCTCCGCGGACCAGGAAGATGAAGCCGGCGCCGACGAGCGGCAGGAACGTCACCAGCGACAGGATCGGCCAGGAGGAATTCATCGTCAGGCCCTCACCTGCTCACCAGGTACCAGGTCGCGAAGGCCACGACCCCGATCAGCATCGCGAAGGCGTAGTGATAGACGTATCCGGTCTGCAGCGCGCTCATGCGCCGCGCAGCCACCAGCGTGTTCGCCGCCAGGCCGTCCGCCCCGAGGCCGTCGATCACGGCGCCGTCGCCCTTCTTCCAGAACCCGCGGCCGAGCGCGAAGGCCGGCCGAACGAAGATCCGCTCGTAGAGTTCGTCGAACCACCACTTGTTGAGAAGGAACCGATAGAGCGCGGCGAAACGCGAAGCCAGCGCGCCTGGCAGCGAGGGGTCGCGGACATAGAGCCCCCAGGACACGCCGATGCCGACGACGCTGGCGACGAGCGGGAGGACCTTGACCCAGACCGGCACGTGATGCGCGTGATCGAGCGGGTCCTCGGCGCGCAGGACCTTGATCGCGTCGCCCCAGAACGCGGCGCGGTGGTCGCCGACGAAATAGGCGTAGCCGAGCGCCCCGGCCAGGATTGCGCCGGCGGCGAGGACGTAGAGAGGAACGAGCATCACCGCGGGCGATTCATGCGCATGGTCGTGCGCATGGGCGTCGCCGCGCGCGTGTCCGGAGAACGTCATGAACAGCAGCCGCCAGGAATAGAACGCCGTCATGGCCGCGGCGGCGATGCCGAGCCAGAACGCGAAGGCGCCGGGACCGGAATGGGACGCGAAAGCGCTCTCCAGGACGATGTCCTTCGAATAGAAGCCGGCGAGGCCGAACACGAACGGGATGCCGATCCCCGCGAGCGCGAGGCTGCCGATCAGCATCAGCCAGTAGGTGATCCGGATCTTCGGCCCGAGCCCGCCCATCCTGCGCATGTCCTGCTCGCCATCGAGCGCGTGGATCACCGAACCCGAACCCAGGAACAGCAGCGCCTTGAAGAAGGCATGGGTCATCA
>JBIKXN010000145.1:0-8130 GCA_044355765.1 Alphaproteobacteria bacterium | reverse complement strand
CGGGCCAGGGGGCGGATAGGCGGTCGCGGGAAGAAGGCGCCAGGGCGCTTGGCCGGGCCGTGGACGCGTGATATAAGCCGCGCCGATTTTCGACCGGGGCGGTTGTCGCCACGGTCCAGCCAACCAGAATGCGCCGGAAAGGAGAGCAAGTCTCCCGTGCAAGTCATCGTCCGCGACAACAATGTCGATCAGGCCCTGCGCGCGCTCAAGAAGAAGATGCAGCGCGAGGGAGTCTTCCGCGAGATGAAGCTGCGCCGCCACTTCGAGAAGCCCTCGGAGCGCAAGGCACGCGAGCGGGCCGAGGCGGTGCGCCGTCTGCGCAAGGTCCAGCGCAAGCGGATGGAGCGCGAAGGCTACTGATCCAGCCCGTCGCGGCTGGAATACCGAACCGCCGGCGGCGACGCCGGCGGTTTCGTTTTGGGGCCCGGTTCAGACCGGGCGCTCGCCCTTGATGGTGACGCGGTTGCCGTAGCGGCGGTGGGGCCAGTAGTCCCACATCGCCCGATGCTGCGTGCACCGGTTGTCCCAGAACGCGAGGCTCCCCGGCCGCCAGCGGAAGCGGCACTGGAACAGCGGGTTCTCCATGTGCTGGAACAGGTAGCGGAGCACCCCGGCGCTCTCGTCCGACGGCACGCCGAGCAGCCGCGTGGTGAAGCCGGCATTGACGTAGAGCGCCTTGCGTCCGGTATCCGGATGCGTGCGCACCACCGGATGCTCGGCGCGCGGATAGCTCGCCTTGTCGGCGACGCCCAGATTGGCATAGAGCCCGCGATAGGCAGGCTCGCCGTCATGCATCGCGGTCATGCCGTCCAGATAAGCCTTCATGCGGTCCGATAGCGCCTCGTACGCCGCGTACATGCTGGCGAACAGCGTGTCGCCGCCATGGGGCGGGCACTCCTTGATGTAGAGTATGCTGCCCATCGGCGGCTCGGCGTCGCACGAGACGTCGGTATGCCAGCCCTCGCCGTTGGCGCGGGTCGCGTCGGCATCGGTGCGGATGATCATCAGTTCGGGGTGGCCCGGCTCGTGTGGCGCGGCGGGATGCAGATGCAACGCGCCGAACCGGCGCCCGAATTCCAGCTGCTGCGCCGGCGTGATCGCCTGGTCGCGCAGGAAGATCACGAGATTCTCGGCCAGGGCACGGCGCAGTTCCTCGAACTGCGCATCCGGCAGCGGCCGGGACAGGTCGATGCCGGCGATCTCGGCGCCGATGATCGGCGTCAGACGGTCGACGCCGATCGTCGCGTAGGGCGCGCGATCGCCGGCACTATGCCGATAGCGTGGCCCCCCCTCGCCGCGCAGCGAACTCATCCCGGTCTCCGTGCTTGCGCGCCGCGGCTCATGACGCCGTCAGGTGATCCATCGCCGCGGCGACGCCGCCGGGCGCATGCGGCACGGCGTTGAGCTTCATCGCCATCTCGACCGAGGCCAGCGTGCCGAGGATCATCGGCTCGTTCAGATCGCCCAGATGGCCGATACGGAACACGCGGTCCGCCAGCCGCCCCAGCCCGGCGCCGAGCGAGACGTTGAAGCGCCCGAGCGCGGTCGCGCGCACCGCGTCGCCGCTGCAGCCCTCGGGCATCAGTATGCTGGTGACCGAATCCGAGACGCGGGCGGGCGTGGTGCAGAAAAGCTGCGGGCCGGAGTTGCCGCTCCAGCGCCGCACCGCCGCGCGTACCGCGCCGCCCAGCCGCGCATGGCGGGCGAACACCTGGGGCAGCCCCTCCTCCTCGAGCAGCCGCAGGCTCTCTTCCAGCCCGTAGAAGAGCGAGGTCGGCAGCGTGCCGACGAAGCTCTTGTGCGGGCGGGCCAGCATCTTGGTCCAGCTGAAGTAATGCCGCGGCAGGCGTGCCGTGCGATGCGCCTCCATGGCCTTGGCCGAGACGCCGGTGAAGCCCATGCCCGTGGGCAGCATCAGACCCTTCTGGCTGCCGCCGACCGCGGCGTCCACGCCCCAGGCGTCCATGCGGAAATCCATGCTGCCGAGCGACGAGATCGTGTCGACCAGCAGCAGCGCGGGATGGCGCGCCGCGTCGAGCGCGGCGCGGATCTCGGTCACCGGCAGCACCATGCCGGTGGAGGTCTCGTTGTGGACGACGCAGACCGCCTTGATGGCATGGGTCGCGTCGGCCGCGAGCGCCGCGTGGATCGCGGCGACGTCGCAGCCCGCGCGCCAGTCCGCCGCCACGCCCTGCACCTCGAGACCGAGGTCGCGCGCCATCTGCGCCCAGTCGTCGGAGAAATAGCCGGTCTCCGGCATCAGCAGCCGATCGCCCGGCGAGAACAGGTTGACCAGGCTAGCCTCCCAGGCGGCGTGGCCGGACCCGGTATAGAAGAACACGTGCTGCGTCGTGCCGAGCACCCGCTGCACCCCGGCGACGCAGCGCCGATAGACCGCGACGAAGGCCGGATCGTTGAAGTCGACCGTCGCATGCGCGGTCGCATGGAGTATCGAGTCGGGGATGTTGGTCGGCCCCGGATTGGCGAAGAACATCCGGCCGCGCGGCCTGGCTTGCGTCGTCATCGATCTCGTTTCCGTTGGCATGAGCATGGGCGTGGCATGAAGCCGCGCGAGGATAGGCCCTCGCGCCGCCGGGAACCAGGGCCGGGCACCAGGCGCCACGGCCCGCCGCGACGCGGACGGGGCCTCTGCGGCGGTCCGGGCGCGCACTGGATTTCCGTCGTGCGGCGTGGCGCGCACCGCAGAACGGGACGGCAGCGAAACCTGCGCGCTTGGCATGCGCGCCACGCAGGGCGCGCTGCGGCGATCGATGCGCAAGCGCCGTGGCGCGACAGGCGTCCTTGCTTGACGCAGCCACCCGCCCGCCCGTCTAATGCCGGCAAGCGCAAGAGATGAGGAAACGCCATGCCGAAGCTGCTCACCGAGGATCAGGTCGCCGCGTATCGCCGCGACGGTTACCTCTCGCCGCTGCGGGCGATGGATCCGAACGAGATGGCTGTGCTGCGCGCGCAGTACGACGCGCTCTGCGCGCGCGAGGGCGGTGCGCTGTCGAAGCGCACGAACCAGAAGCCGCATCTTCTGGTCACGTGGCTCGACGAGCTGGTGCGCCATCCCCGCATCCTCGACGCGGTCGAGGACGTGATCGGACCGAATATCCTGTGCTGGGCGTCGGGCTTCTTTCACAAGCCGGCACGCAATCCCGGCTTCGTGTCCTGGCACCAGGACTCGACCTATTGGGGCCTGTCCTCGCCGGACGTCGTGACCGCCTGGGTCGCCTTCGAGGCGTCGACCCCGATCTCGGGCTGCATGCGGGTGATCCCCGGCACCCAGACCCGCGACCAGGTCGCGCACAAGGATACCTTCGCCGCCGACAATCTGCTCAGCCGCGGGCAGGAGATCCAGGTCGACGTCGACCCCAAGGACGCGGTCGACCTTATCCTCCAGCCGGGCGAGTTCTCGCTGCACCACGTGCGGATCATCCACGGCTCGGAGCCGAACAACGCCGACTGGGCGCGGATCGGCTTCACCATCCGCTACGTCCCGACCTACGTGCAGCAGATCGGCGGTCGCGACAGCGCGATGCTCGTGCGCGGCGTGGACGAGTTCCACAATTTCGATCCCGAGCCCCGGCCCAAGGCCGATTTCCATCCCGATGCGGTCGCCTTCCACGGCGCGATGATCGACCGGGTGACCAAGATCCTGTTCGCCGGCGCGCCGCAGGCCGCGGCGAAGCGCTACCAGCCGGCGCAGCAGCGGGCGTGACCGGCGCAGCGGAGCGGCCGGCCATGGGCGACACCGCGCCGACGAGCGGCCAGCCGGCGGGGCTGCCGGGCGGCTGGCTGCGCAATTTCGAGGAGATCGTCGCCTGCGCGGCGCTCGTGGTGGTCGTGCTCGCGACGTCCTGGGGCGTGTTCACGCGCTATGTCAGCGCCCAGCCGGCGACCTGGGCCGCGGAGATCGCCGCCGTCGGGTTCTGCTGGTCGATCTTCATGGGATCGGCGGCGGCCTTCAAGCGCGGCCAGCACATCTCGATCGACATGCTGACCCAGGCGTTGCCGCGTCCGGTGCGCCTGGTCACCGGCATCGCCGCCGACCTGCTGGTGCTGGTGTTCCTCGGCTGGGTGAGCTGGCTCGCGATCGAATTCACGATCGGGTCCTGGACCACGCCGATGCCGTCGCTGCGCTGGCCCTATTCGATCCACTATTCCGGTGCGGCGCTCGGCCTCGTGCTGATGACCTACCGCCATGCCCATGCGGCATGGGCCCGGCTCGGCGCGGCCTGAAGGAACGCGGAACGATGGAATACCTGCCGCTTCTCCTGATGTTCGTCTTCTTCGCGTTCAACGTGCCGATCGCGGTCTCGATGGGCGCCGCCGCGCTCGCCTATTTCATGTTCAAGGGCGACGAGCTGCCGCTGGAGATCTTCGCCCAGCGCATGATCAGCCCTACCGATTCCTTCCCGCTGCTCGCGGTGCCGTTCTACACCCTGGCCGGCGTGATCATGAACCATGCCGGCATCACCCGCCGGCTGATGGGTCTTGCCGATGCGCTGGTCGGGCATCTGCATGGCGCGCTGGCGCAGGTCAACGTGCTGCTGGCGACCTTGATGGGCGGCCTGTCGGCCTCGGCCAACGCCGACGCCGCGATGCAGGCCAAGATGGTCGGGCCGGAAATGATCCGCCGCGGCTACACGCCCGCCTTCGCCGCCGCCATCACCGCCTGTGCGGCGGTCATCACGCCTATCATCCCGCCGGGAATCGGCTTCATCATCTACGGGTTCATCGCCGACGTCTCGATCGGCCGCCTGTTCCTGGGCGGCGTCGTACCCGGCCTGATGGTCTGCGTCTTCCTGATGCTCACGGTGCATGTGATCGCCAAACGGCGCGGCTACAAGCCGCAACGCACGTCCATGCCACCGGCACGCGAGGTCCGCACCGCCTTCGTCGACGCGCTGGGGGCGCTGTCGATCGCGTTGTTCATCGTCGTCGGCATCCGCTACGGCATATTCACCCCGACCGAGGCCGGCGCGCTGGCCGTTCTCTACGCGGTGTTCGTCGGCGCGGTATGGCACCGCGAACTCAAGCTATCCCACGCCTATCCGATCCTGCTCGAGGCGACGCTGGCGACATCCGTGATCATGCTGATCATCTGCTGCGCCTCGGCCTTCGGCTACTACATGACCTGGGAGCGGATCCCGCCGAAGATCGCCGCCTGGATCGTGTCGCTCACCCGCGAGCCCGCGATCCTGCTGCTGATCATCAACCTGCTGCTGATCGTCGTCGGCATGCTGATCGAGGGCACCGCCGCGCTGATCCTGCTGACGCCCATCCTGGTGCCGGTGGTCACCAAGCTCGGCGTCGATCCGGTCCATTTCGGACTGATCATCGTCCTCAACCTCACGATCGGTGGCGTGACCCCGCCGGTCGGAACGCTGATGTACACGACCTCGGCGATCCTGCGCGTGCCGCTCGACAAGTTCACGCGCGAGGCGCTGCCGTTCCTCGGGGCCATGTTCCTCGTCCTGTTCCTCATCACCTACATCCCCGGCCTGGTTCTCTGGCTGCCCAACTGGGCGTTCGGCTGAGCCTGGCCCGGGCGGGCCGCGCATCGTGCCAGGGCTGTCCACGTCCGCGCGCCTGTCGCTGTTCTACCTGCTGCACTATGCGGCAATGGGGATCCATCTGCCGGGCATGCAGATCTGGTACCAGGCGCAGGGCGTCACCCCGGCCGAGATCGGCGCCATGGGCTTCGTCACCATCCTGGCGCGGGTCGCGACCAGCCCGCTCTTCGGCAGCTGGGTCGACCGCAACGGCCAGGCGCGGCAGGTCTGCGCCGCGCTCAACTGGTTGACGCTGGGCGTCTTCGCGCTCAACCTCGTCGTCGACGGCTTCTGGCCGCTGCTCGCCGTCGCGATCGCCTACACGATCCTGCGCTCGCCGTCGGGGCCGATCGGCGACGCGGTCACTCTGGCCGCGGCGCGCCGCGAGCCGGTCGATTTCGGCCGCGCGCGGTTCTGGGGTTCGGCCTCGTTCCTCGCCCTGGTCGTCGCCGGCGGCCCGCTGGTCGACCACTTCGGCATCGGGGCGATACCCTGGGCCTGCCTCGCGCTGTTCCTGGCCGCCGCGCTGGGCGCGCATCTGCTGCCCCGCGACGTCGACACGGCGCGCGGCCCGCGTCCGCAGGCGCCGGTCAGGTTCCTGCTGCGTCAGCCCGTCTTCCTGATCTTCCTCGCCGCATCCAGCTTCGCCCAGGCCAGCCATGCCGTGCTCTACGCGTTCAGCACGCTGCACTGGCACGCGATCGGCCTGACCCACGGCGAGATCGGCCTGCTCTGGGGCGTCAGCACCGCGATCGAGCTGGTGCTGCTGTGGTACAGCCGGGCGGCGGTCGCCAGGCTGTCGCCGGTCGCCATGCTGCTGCTCGGCGGCCTCTGCGCGCTGCCGCGCTGGGGCCTGCATGCGGTGGCGACCGAGTTCTGGAGCTTCGTCGCGCTCCAGTGCCTCCATGTCGGCACCTTCGGCTTCGCCTATCTGGGCGCCATCCATTTCATAGCGCGGCATCTGCCGCCGACCCATGCGGCGTCTGCCCAGACGCTCAACGCCGGCGCCAACGCGCTGCTGATCGGCGTGGCGATGCTGGCGCTCGGGCCCGTCTACGCGACGGGCGGCGGAAGCGTCTATTTCTGGATGGCCGGCTTCGGTCTCGTCGCGGCGGCCTGCAGCCTGGCGCTGTTCGGCCTGGGGCCGCGGCGCGAGGGCGCGGGCTGACGCCCGCCGCGGCGGATCAGTGCCCGCCGCCGCCGACCGACTTGACGATCTCCTCGCAGACCTTCTTGGCGTCGCCGAACAGCATCATCGTGTTGTCGCGGAAGAACAGCTCGTTCTCGACGCCGGCATAGCCCGACGCCATCGAGCGCTTCACGAACAGCACGGTCTTGGCCTTCTCGACGTCGAGGATCGGCATGCCGTAGATCGCCGACTTCGGATCGGTCTTGGCCGCCGGGTTGGTCACGTCGTTGGCGCCGATGACGAAGGCCACGTCGGTCTGGGCGAAGTCGCGGTTGATCTCGTCCAGTTCCAGCACCTCGTCATAGGGCACGTTCGCCTCGGCCAGAAGCACGTTCATGTGGCCGGGCATGCGGCCGGCGACGGGGTGGATCGCGTAGCGGACCGTGGCGCCTTCCTTCTTCAGCAGGTCGGCCATCTCGCGCAGGGCGTGCTGGGCCTGCGCCACCGCCATGCCGTAGCCCGGGACGATGATGACCGAGGCGGCGTTCTTCATGATGAAGGCGGCGTCCTCGGCGGAGCCGGCCTTGACCGGGCGCTGCTCCTTCTTGGCACCGCCCGCGGCGGCACCGCCGGTGTCGGTGCCGAAGCCGCCGAGGATGACGTTGAAGATCGACCGGTTCATCCCCTTGCACATGACATAGCTGAGGATGGCGCCCGACGACCCGACCAGCGCGCCAGTGACGATCAGCGCGGTGTTCTGCAGCGTGAAGCCGATGCCGCAGGCGGCCCAGCCGGAATAGGAATTGAGCATCGACACCACGACCGGCATGTCGGCGCCGCCGATCGGGATGATCAGGAACCAGCCCATGACCAGCGTCGCGGCGATCAGCAGCCACAGCGCGACCTCGCTGCCGGTCAGGCAGAACCACACCAGAAGGACGACGCAGGTCGCGCCCAGGACGGCATTGATCTGGTGCTGCATCGGCATCGGCTCCAGCGCCGGCGAGCGCAGCCCCTGGAGCTTGGCGAAGGCGACGACCGAGCCGCTGAAGGTGATCGCGCCGATCGCGGTGCCCAGCCCCATCTCGATCAGCGACCCGAGCTTGATCGCGCCGGGCACGCCGATACCGAAGCTGGTCGGCGAATAGAATGCCGCCACGGCGACCAGGACCGCCGCGAGACCGACCAGCGAGTGGAAAGCCGCCACCAGCTGCGGCAGGGCGGTCATTTCGATGCGCGCGGCGATAAACAGGCCGCCGCCGCCGCCGATCGCCATCGCCAGCAGCATCCAGAAGGACACATGCATGTTCGGCTGCAGCAGGGTCGTGATCACGGCGATCGCCATGCCGGCGATGCCCCAGAAATTCCCGGCGCGCGCCGTCTCCGGGCTGGAGAGCCCGCGCAGGCTCATGATGAACGCGACCGAGGCGACGAGATAGA
>JBIKXN010000144.1:0-8148 GCA_044355765.1 Alphaproteobacteria bacterium | reverse complement strand
GCGGCCACTCCTCTCGTAACGCCTTCGAGTCTTTCCTCGAGTTCGTCGCCCGCGCGCCGCAGCGCATCGAGCGTCTCGCTGTCGGCCTGCCAGAAGCGGCGCTGCTCGGCCTCGAGCAGGCGGCTCGCGAGCTTCGCCGATGCCGCGGGATTGAGCGCGGCAAGCCTTTCGCGCATGGCCGGATCCAGCACGAAGGTCTCCGTCACCCGACGATAGACCCAGGCCGGGACCTTGCCGGTCGTCGCCGACCAGCCCATCGCGTTGGTAACGTGCTCGTCGATCTGGCGTGCGCCCTCGTAGCCATGCTCGAGCATGCTTTCGTACCAGGCAGGGTTGAGGATGCGCGTGCGCGCCTCGAGCGCGACCTGCTCTCCCAGCGTCCGGATCGTGCCCTCGCCACGGGTCTGGTCGCCGATATAGACGGCCGGAGCTGATCCGCCGCGGGCCCGCTCGGCGGCCTTGGTGATCCCGCCCAGCGTGTCGAAGTAGTGCGAGATCGTCGTGACGCTCAACTCGGCCGAGTCCAGGTTCTGGAACGCCGCGCCGACATCGGCGAGCGCGCGCGTCATGAGCGCCGGGCTCGCGATCGTCCGACCGTCGGGCGCGTAGGCGAAACTCTTGCGACGCACGAATGTGTCGCCGAGCTCATCGGCGTCCTGCCACGCGCCGTTGTCGACGAGCAGGTTGATGTTCGCGCCGTAGACGCCCTCCGCGTTGCCGAACACCCGAAGCGCGGCGGTGGCGAGGTCGCAGCCGGTCTCGCGGACATAGGCGAGCGCGTGCTTGCGCACGAAGTTGCGCTCTTCGGGTTCGTCGGCGGAGGCGGCAAGCCACGCGGCCTCGGCCAGCATCCTGGATTGCAGCGGCAGCAGGTCGCGGAAGATCCCGGACAACGTGATCACCACGTCTATCCGCGGCCCTTCGAATTCGCCGAGCGGCAGAAGCCGCGCGCCGGTCAGGCGCCCGTAGGAATCGAATCGCGGCACGGCTCCCATCAGAGCCATCGCCTGGGCGATCGGTCCGCCTTCGCTCTTCAGGTTGTCGGTGCCCCACAGCACGATCGCAACGGATTCCGGAACCGCACCGGTCTCCGCGACGTGGCGATCGAGCAGCCGGCGCGCCTGGCGCATCCCGCGGCTCACCGCGAATGCGCTGGGGATCCGGAACGGATCGAAGCCATGCATGTTTCGGCCGGTCGGCAGGATGTCCGGATTGGTGAGCAGGTCGCCGCCGGGCACGGGCCGTACATAGCGACCTGCCAGCGCCTTGAGCAGCCCGTCCATCTCGCGGTTGTCCGCGAGCAGCCGGTCGATCCGCGCGATCTCGGCGAATCGTTCGGTGGACCGGTCCCGCTCCGGAACCGGCTCGCCGTGGACGAGCGCCTCGATCGCCGCGCGCGAAGGTCCGCCGGGCGCTGAATCGGCGAGCACGACCAGCGTCTCGATTCGCTTGTCGGCGTCGGGCGGTGAGCCGAAGACGTGCAGGCCCTGGGGAATGAGCGTGGACTCGAGCTCGTCGAGCGCCGCCGTCAGGGAGGCGATCTCGGTTTCGCCGGCATCGCGCCATTGCGGCTCGGCTGCCGCGAGATCGATGGCCGCGGCCTGGGCCTGGATCATGCCGGCGAGATCGGCGCGCTCGGCCGCGTTCTCCGGCGGCAGGGCGCGCCAGCGACCGATCGAATTGCGCAGCGCAGAGAGCTCGCGGTACAGCCCGGCATGCGAGAGCGGCGGCGTCATGTATGTCACCAGCGTCGCGCCGGAACGGCGCTTCGCGACCGTTCCCTCGGACGGGTTGTTCGCCGCGTAGAGATAGACATGGGGCAGGTCGCCGGTGAGCCGGCTGGGCCAGCACGCGCCGGACATGCCGGTCTGCTTGCCGGGCATGAACTCGAGCGCACCGTGGGTCCCGAAATGCAGCAGCGCGGAAGCGCCGAAATCCTCCCGGATCCAGCGATAGAACGCTGCGAAGGCATGGGTCGGCGCACGCCCTTTCTCGAACATCAGCCGCATCGGATCGCCTTCGTGTCCGAAACCAGGCTGCAGGCCGACGAAAAGGTTCCCGAACCGCTCGCCGAGGACGAACAACGACCGGCCGTCGGTCAGATGCTTGCCCGGGGCCGGGCCCCAGACCGCCTCGATCTCGTCCAACCAGGTCTCCCGGCGCACGTGATCGTCGACGGCGATGCGCACGTGGACATTGGCGATCGAGCCATGGCGCTGGGCATTGCCCTCGAGCAGACGACGCCGCAGCGCATGCGCCGTCTCCGGCACCTCTACCGCGTAGCCTTCGCGCGCCAGCGCCTTCATCGTGCGATGAAGCGACTCGAAGACGGAAAGATGCGCCGCGGTGCCGGCGTTTCCTGCGTTTGGCGGAAAATTGAAGAGCACGACCGCGACCTTGCGATCCGCCGCGCGCGCGCGCCGCAGTTCGACGAGCTTGCGCACCCGTGCCGCCAGCGTGGCGGTGCGCTCTTTGCAGGCACGCATCTCCATCCCGGCCCCGTGCGCGGGGAACACGCAGGCCTCGGCGCAACCGCGGCAGGGCTTGCCCGAGCCGGTCGACCGACCACCGAAGACCTGCGGGCCGCCGGCGCCGTCGAGTTCGGGCAGTGCGACCATGATCGTGCTTTCGACCGGCATAAGACCGCGGGCCGATGCCGCCCATTCCTCGAGCGTCTGGAACTCGAGCGGATGAGCGGTGACGTAAGGGACGTCGAGCTTGGCCAGCATGTCCTCGGCCGCCCGCGAATCATTGTAGGCTGGCCCGCCGACCAGCGAGAATCCGGTCAGGGACACGACAGCGTCGACGGATGGACGACCGTCGCGCATGAAGAACTTCTCGATCGCGGGCCGCGCGTCGAGCCCGGCTGCGAAGACGGGGATCGTGCGCAGACCCCGCGCTTCAAGCGCCGCGATCGCGCCGTCGTAATGCGCGGCGTTCCCAGCGAGCAGATAGGAGCGCATCACCAGCACGCCGACCGTCCCGCAGGCGGCGGCGGGCCCGGCCGGCAGACGATCGGCCTGGTCCGCGATCCGGCCGGGCATCGCCGGGTGGTACACGCCGACATCAGGATATTCCGCCGGAGGAGCGGCCTTGACGGCCATACGCAGCCCCTTGCGCGCGCCGTCGGCGTAGCGTTCGACGAGCATCCGGATCAGGTCGGCGAAATTCTCGCGCGAGCCGGCCAGCCAGTATTGCAGCGCCAGAAAGTAGGCGCGCAGATCCTGGGCCGTGCCGGGAATGAAGCGCAGCAGCTTGGGCAGGCGACGCAGCATGCTCATCTGGCGCTGGCCGCTGCTCTCGCCGTTGGAACTCTTCGCTCCGCGCAGCCGCTTCAGCCAACCGATGACGCCGAGCGCCTCCGCCGACATGTTGAAGCGACCCATCCGGGTCAGCTTGACGACCTCGCCCGCCGACATGCAGCAGACGATGGCGTCGCACGAATCCCGCCGCGCCTTCAGGTCGTCGAAGACGGCGCGGATATGCTCGTCGAGGAAGAGCATCGTCGCCACGATGATGTCGGCGCGCGCGATGTCGGCCTTGCAGCGCGCCAGACGCTCGGCGTCAGATCCCCAGCGATCGGCCGCATGGACCGCGAGTTCGAGCCCCGGCAGTTCCTTGCGCAGCGCGGCGCCCGCAGCCATCGCCGCACCGGTCAGATGGCTATCCATCGTGACCAGGACGACGCGGATCGGCGTGGCGTCAGCGGGAGAAATGCGCCTTGGCATCGTAGAGCGTTTCCACGGTTATCGGCGTGACCCCGCGCTCGGCGGCGAATCGTTCGCAGTTGCGCCGCGCCCGGCCGCGCACGAAGAAGGGAATCTTCTTGAGTTCGCTTTCCGCCTCGGCGGTCCAGGCTGGCGCGGCGACGGCAATGTCCCGCGCGGACATCGCAGCGGCAGCCGGCAAGACCGGCGTCGATGCGACGCCGGCGGGCGCGCCGAGATGCGATGGCGCCGCATCGCCGTGAAACTCGAAGTCATCCCGGAACATCGTGAGCAGATGTTCTTCTAGACCCATGGTCAGGGGATGGATCCACGTGTCGAACAGGACGTTCGCGCCCTCGATCCCCATCTGCGGCGCGTAGCGCGCAGGGAAATCCTGCACATGCACCGGCGCTGAGATCACCGCGCAGCCGACGCCCAGCCGCTTCGCTATATGACGCTCCATCTGCGTGCCCAGCACGAGTTCGGGTTGCGCCGCGGCGATGGCCTGCTCGACCTCGAGATAGTCGTCCGTGATCAGCGCCTGGATCCCGTATCGCTCGGCGGCCGCCCGGACTTCGCGGGCGAATTCGCGCGAGTAGGTGCCGAGCCCCACGATGTCGAAACCGATCTCCTCGACGGCGACGCGGGCCGCCGCCAGGGCGTGCGTGGCGTCCCCGAAGACGAACACGCGCTTTCCGGTCAGGTAGTTCGAATCCACCGAACGCGCATACCAGTCCGCACGCGGGACCGGCGGTCGCGACGGCACGGCGATTTGGGCGAGCGCACAGATTTCTTCGACGAATTCGCGCGTTGCGCGGGCTCCGATCGGGATCGTGCGCGTGTAGGGCTGGCCGAAGGTCTTTTCCAGATACTTCGCCGCCGGCAGCGCGATTTCGGGATAGAGCACGACGTTGAAGTCGGCATCGCCGAGCCGCGCGATGTCGTCGGGAGAGGCTCCGGCCGGTGCGCCGACATTGACCGCGATCCCGAGCGGCTCGATCAACCTACGGATCTCGACCGCGTCGTCGCGATTGCGAAAGCCCAGCGACGTCGCGCCGAGAAGATTGCACGCGCGCGACTTGGCGCCGCGCGGCCGGGCCGGACCCGCCAGCGCGCGCACGATGCGGTAGAATGTCTCCGCAGCGCCCCAGTTTTCCTTCTTGCTGTAGGACGGAAGCTCGAGCGGAATGGTGGGGATGTCGAGCCCCAACGTCCGCGCGAGACCGCCTGGATCGTCCTGCAGCAGTTCGGCGGTGCAGGATGCGCCGACCAGCATCGCTTTGGGCGAGAAACGGGTTCGCGCGCCGGCGACCGCGCGCTTGAACAACTCGGCCGTGTCGCCGCCCAGATCGCGCGCCTGGAACGTCGTGTAGGTGACGGGCGGCCGCCGTTCATTGCGTTCGATCATCGTGAACAGCAGGTCCGCGTAGGTGTCGCCCTGCGGCGCGTGCAGCACGAAATGGATATCGCGCATCGACGCCGCGACGCGCATCGCGCCGACATGCGGCGGGCCTTCATATGTCCAGAGCGTCAGTTCCACGGCCTCAAGCCGCCAGCCGCCTGCGCCGCGCGAGCGGGCGGCGGAAGAGCTCCGCCAGGTCCGCCGCCTGCTCGTAGCCCTGGATCGGGGAGAACAGCAGTTCGATCGACCATTTGGTCGCGAATCCCTCGGCCTCGAGGGGGTTTGCGAGCCCAAGCCCGCACACGGTGAGGTCGGGCCTGAGGGCCCGGGCCCGATCGAGACCGGCCTCGACGTCCTGGCTTTCAACCGGCGTAACACCCGCCGGCAACAGGGCCAGCTCCTCGGCCATCAGACCGCGGTGCAGATAGGGTGTTCCCACCTCGAGCGGCTTCATCCCCAGCTCCCGCGCGAGGAAGCGGGCAAGCGGAACCTCGAGCTGCGAGTCGGGAAAGAAGAAGATGCTCTTGTCGGCGAGTTCGGTTGATTTCGCGGCGAGAGCGGCCTGTGCGCGGGCGCGATCGGGCGCCACGGCGGCATCGACCGCGGCGGCGGGGATCCCCCATGCGGCACCGGCAGACCGCAGCCACAATGTCGTGCCCTCGGCACCGAGCGGGAACGGCGCGGCGATCCGCCGGGCGCCGCGGCGTTCGAGCGCCATGGTCGTGTCGCTCAGGAACGGTTGCGCCAGCAGGAAGCGCGTGTTCGGCCCGATCGCCGGCAATTCGCCGGCCCTGCGCGGCGGCAGGAAGGCGACGGGTCCCACCCCGATCCGGTCCAGCAGGCGTCGCATCTGGTCTTCGACGATTTCGGCCAGCGCGCCGACGACCAGGAGACCAGGCTCCGCGGAAGCCGGCATTTCGGGGACCAGCGCGGCAAGGCACGCGTCTTCGCCCTGCGTGAATGTCGTCTCGATGCCGCTGCCCGAATAGCTCAGCACGCGCACGCGGGGCGCGTGGACGCGTCCGAGCCGCTGCGCCGCGCGCGCCAGGTCCAGCTTGATCACCTCCGACGGACAGGACCCGACGAGGAAGAGAAGTCGGATCTCGGGGCGGCGTTCCAGCAGGCGGCCGACGATCCGGTCGAGTTCCTCGTTCGCGTCGGCGAGTCCGGCCAGATCACGCTCGCCGAGGATCGCCGTCGCGAATCGCGGTTCGGCGAAGATCATGACGCCTGCCGCGGACTGCAGCAGATGCGCACAGGTACGAGAGCCGACGACGAGGAAGAACGCATCCTGGATCTTGCGGTGGAGCCAGACGATGCCGGTCAGACCGCAGAAGACTTCCCGCTGGCCACGCTCGGCCGGAACCGGAGCGACCGCGCAGGCGGCCGCTCCGGTTTCCGCGGAGGCGCCAGCGCCGCTCATCGCGCGAGGCCGGGAATGTTCGCCCCGACGCGCGGCCAGCGCGACTCCAGGCGTGCTTCGCGCAGCTTCAGCAGGAACTGCGTCGCGTTGATCGCGTAGGCGGCATAGGCGGCGAGCGCGAGCAACATCTGCTCGTGCTGGGTCCCGTAGCCGAGGAACAGCGCGGCCAGATAGGCCGTGTGCAGCGCGAGCACGAGGATGCTGAACACGTCTTCCCAGAAGAAGGCCCGCGCGAACAGGTAGCGACCGAACACGACTTTCTCCCAGATCGCGCCGGTGATCATGATCGCGTAGAGGGCGCCCGTCTTCACGACGACCGACGCGGCGGCCGCTGAATGGCCGTCGCCCGTCGCCAGGAACCGCAGCACCAGCACGAGGCTGACGAGAAAGACCACGAACTGGAGCGGCGCTAGCACGCCCTGGACCAGCGTCCATGGGGTGGCGTCGCGGCGCCTGCGCTCCTCCGGGGTGTAGAGCGGCGGCCTGCGCCCCGACATCGTCGGGGCGGCCGCGCGTGCCGACACGGTCGACCAAGGACAGCAATCGAAACGATCTGCGATCCGATCGACGATCAGACGTCCGATCATGGCATATGGCTCCTGGGAATCGCGCGCGACGCGCGGCCGGACCCTCGCGGGCCCCGTATCGACGTCGGAAGGGTATGCATCGATGTGCTCCCTCTTGCCGAGTTCGCGCCGCGGAAGGGCGGCACCGGGCGTACAGTAAAGTGTAAGCCTTACTGAACGTCAATGCAGCTTGACACACGGCGCGCGACGCGGGCAAGTTTTATTTGGCAAGGCGCACCGCTGCGGACGTCGGCACGCAAGCCGGCGGGGAGCACGGATCGCGTCCGCCGTCGCGCGAGCGAGCCGTGCGGTTGCGTCTCGTTCGAGGGGATATGCGATGCGTCTCGCCACTGGTCGACCAGACGGTTTCCCGGCCGCGACGCCGCCGCGCGACGCACGCACGGGACCGCGCCGCGCGATCCGGATCGACGGCACACCAGAACAGGATCCATGCCGGATTTCGAGCCTCCGAGGAGACGCGCGGCCATGCTGACGGGCAAGGACGCGCTGCGGCTGGTGGCAGATGCATGCGACATCGCACTCGTCGTCGACCGCACCGGGACGATCCGCGAAGTGGCCGGGGGCAACCCAGACCTGCTCGCGGTTCTCGGGGCGAGTGGCCGATGGATCGGCGCGAAATGGGAAAACCTCGTCGTCCCGGATGGCCGGCCCAAGATCGCGGCGCTGCTTGCCGATGCCGAGACACGCAAGACCGGCAAGCCCACGAAATGGCGTCACGTCAACTACGTGCCACGCAAGCGCGGCCCCGACATTCCGGTTCTCCACGCCGCGGTGCCGCTGTCAGGCGGTGGACCGATCGTCGTCTTCGGCCGGGATCTGCGCACCGTCGCGACGCTGCAGCAGCGGCTGACGGACGCGCAATTCTCGTTCGAAGCGGAGATGGCCCGCGTCCGCGAGGCCGAGCAGCGCTACCGCGCGCTGTTCCAGGCGCTGCCGGAGCCGATTTTGATCCTCGACGGCCGCGACGCCAGGGTCGCGGACGCGAATCTCGCCGCCCAGGCCGCGTTCGACATGTCGGGCCTGCGCGGC
>JBIKXN010000143.1:0-8187 GCA_044355765.1 Alphaproteobacteria bacterium | reverse complement strand
GCGCGCCGAGCTTGATGGTGACCCACATGGCGTCGCGGGACACGGTGAGGACGTCGGCGACTTCCATGACGGTCAGATCGGCATACGGATGACGTCGAGATAGGCCTGGATGACCTTGTCGCGCACGGCGACCGCGGCCTGCAGCGTCACCTCCGCGTTCGACACGGCGGTGACCACCTGCGCCATGTCGGCGTTGCCGGACAGCGCCTTCGACGTCGCCGCCTCGCCCGACTTCACGGTCCCGATCGCCGACTGCGCGGCCTGCTTGACCATGTCCGCGAAGCCGCCGCCGGCCGCCGCACCGTCGATGCCGCCGATCGAGGACGGCCGATTGAGGGCGCTGGTGTAGGCCGCCGCCGCGGCGTTGAATCCGACCTTCATCTAGGCCTCCCCGTCCCGCCCGCGCTCAGCTGCGCAGGATGTCGATGGTGCGCGAGATCATGTTCTTCGCGACCTCGATCACCCCGAGATTGGCTTCGTAGCTGCGCTGGGCCTGACGCATGTCCATCGACTCGATCAGCGAATTGACATTGGGGATCTTCACATATCCGGCGCCGTCCGCCGAGGGGTTCGCCGGCTCGTAGCGGGTCAGGAACGGGCGCTTGTCGAAGACCACCTTGTCGGCGCGCAGGGTCCGCACGCCGTGCTCGCGGTCGAGCACGTTGCGGAACGAGAGCATCTTGCGCCGGTAGGGATCCTCGCCGGGCCGGTTCGGCGCCACCTCCGCGTTGGCGATGTTCTCCGCGACCATGCGCATGCGCAGCGTCTGGGCGTCCATGCCCGATGCGGAGACCTTGAGGATCGATGCGAATTTCATGGGGGCTCGCCTTCCTTGTCTTCACTGGCTGCGGGAGAGCACGGCGCGGAACATGCCGATCTGCTTGCGGTAGAGGCTGGTCGCCAGCTGGTAGTCCATCGCGGTGTCGGCCGACTTCATCAGCTCGTGGTCGAGCTTGACGGTGTTGCCCGACAGCGTCGTCTCGGTCTTGCGCAGCGCTGCGACGCCGCGCGCGCGGCTGGTCTCGCTGCCCGCGGAATGCGCCGGGTTCGACTGCGCCATCTCCACCCGCGCGCCGTCGGAGGAGCCCGGTGGCTTGAAGGCGAACGGCACCACGTCGCGCGCCTTGAAGCCTGGCGTGTCGACATTCGCGACGTTCTGCGCCAGCACCTTCTGGCGCTCGCCGAGCCAGTTCATGCGCTGCACGAATTTGGAGAAGAGCGGTAGCCGGTTGAGATCCATCGCCAAGTTCCCTGGGCCGCATGGACGCGTGCCCGTGGCGCGGAGAATCGCCCGCACAGCATTAAGGACCGGTAAAATGCCCGGAGTCGCCGTTCGCCCCCGGTTAGCGACGGGTTAACCATGCGCCGCTAGGATGCCGCTCCGCCGGGTCCGCACCGGCACGACAACCGCCCTGGATCGTCGCGATGCCCGAGTTCGAGACATTCCTGCGCTTCGGCGCCGCCCTCGCCGGGGTCCTGGCGCTTATCCTCGGGCTCGCCTGGCTCGCAAGGCTGCGCCAACCCGGCGGCGGCGCGCTCGGCGCCCTGACGGCGCGCGGGCGCCGTCGGCTCGCGATCGTCGAGACCCTGCCCGTCGACGCCCGCACCCGCCTGGTGCTCGTCCGCTGCGACGACCAGGAGCATCTGCTCGCCGTCGGACCGGCCGGCGTCGCGCCGCTCGCCGCGGCGCGCACGGCACCCCCCGCCACAGCCACGGAAGGCCGGACGACATGAGACATAGCGACTGCCTGCACCGCCTCGTCGGCGCCGGGTTTCTCGTCGGCGCGGCCGCCCTTCTGCTACAGGCGCCGGCGGCGGCGCAGAGCCTGTCCATCGATCTCGGCGACGGCCCGACCAACACGGGGCGGGTCATCCAGCTCTTCGTGCTGCTGGGCATCCTCAGCCTGGCGCCGTCGATCCTGATGATGGTGACGTCCTTCACCCGCTTCATCGTCGTGCTGTCGTTCCTGCGCAGCGCGATCGGCCTGCAGCAATCGCCGCCGAATGCCGTGCTGGTAAGTCTGGCGCTGTTCCTCACCGGCTTCGTGATGGCGCCGACCTTCGAGACCGCCTATCGCGACGGGCTGGTGCCGCTCATCGACGGGCGGATCGACGACATGGAGGCGTTCGCGCGGATCTCGCGGCCCTTCCACGAATTCATGTTCCTCCACACCCGGCCACAGGACCTAAAGCTCTTCGCCGACATGGCGAACATGCCCGAAGGCGTACCGCAGGCCGAGGTGCCGCTGCGCGTCCTGATCCCCGCCTTCATGATCAGCGAACTCAAGCGCGCCTTCGAAATCGGCTTCCTGCTGTTCGTGCCGTTCCTGATCATCGACATGGTGGTCGCCTCGGTGCTGATGTCGATGGGCATGATGATGCTGCCGCCCGCGGTCATCTCGCTGCCGTTCAAGCTGATCTTCTTCGTGCTGGTGGACGGATGGAACCTGGTCGCCGGCTCGCTGATCCAGAGCTTCAACCCGGCGACGGGATGACCCCGGACGACGGCCGTCCGGGAACGGATCAGCCGGGAGTGCCGGCGGCGCGCGCGGTCATCTGCTTGCGGTAGCTCTGCAGGAAGCCCTGGAAAGGCGCGACGGCGTTGATGCGCTGTACGACCGCCGCCAGTTCGCCGGGGCGCTCCGCGCTCTCCGCCGTGACGACCCGGAACAGATCCCGGTACTCGGTGGCATCCATCGCGGCGGCGAAACGCTCGCGCAGGGCCTTGAGCCCCGCCGCGTCCGCCGCCAGCCCCAGCGCCGTGGCGTAGTGCAGCACATCGCGGGCGCGATCGTCCTCGAGCCGCGTGCCGGCGGGCGGCGGGTCGCCCACCAGCCGCGCGAAGCCGGACGCCACGCCGGGCCAGTCGCGCGCCTGGCGAAGCAGTTCCACGCGCAACCGGTTCGTCTCGGCGGTGTCGTCGCCGGCGAGCCGCGCGATCCCGTCCTGGACGCGCCCCGTTCCGGCCAGGGCACGGGCCTCGAGGCGACCGCGCTCGCGGCGCAGTTCGTTCGACGCGGGCGCGTCGCGCGTCGCGGTCAGCGTCGCCAGCGCGGCATCCGGCTGGTTGCCGAGCAGCTGAGCCAATGCCAGCTTCGCGCCGACGTCGGACTTGTCCGCCGGACCGGTACGATGCCGCAGCTGGTGCTCGAGCAGCGATCCGGCGCGGTCGAGCAGATCGACCTGGATCAGGCGGTCGGCCAGATTGCGGACCATGGCGTCGCCGCGCGAGCCCAGCGGGACGCGGTCGCGGAACTCGTCGAACAGGGCGATCGCCTGGATGGCGGGCAGCTTGTCGGCGTGCCCCTCCAGGAACAGACGCGCAAACAGGATGTCCATCTCGTTCGAGATCTCGCGCGCCTCGCGCGCGTCGCCGAACTGCGCCGCGGCGTCGCGCAGCACCTGGAGCCCGGCGCGGTAGTTCCCCATCTCGCCGTGCATACGCGCGAGCAGGATCAGCGTGCGCAGCTCGGTCCGATCACCCCGCCACGCGAAGCGCAGCCGGTCGAGCGTGTCGACCGCATCGGCACGCTCCATCCTGCCGGCGCCGACCATGAGTTCGATGCGCGCGAGCGTCGCCTCGGCGCGCGTCGGGGACGGGCCGCCCCCTTCCAGCGGCAGCCATGTCTGCGCCGCGCCGTCGACATCGCCCTGGCGGGCGAGGACGCGCCCACGCATAAGCGCGAGCTGACGCCTCTGCGGCTCGCTCAGCTCCTGGCGCTGCGCCAGGTCGAGGAACTGCATCGCCGCGTCGGTCTGGCCGGCGGAAAGCTGGGCTTCCGCGATCGCCAGCCAGACCCGCGGCCCGACCGGCGGCGGATAGCGTTCGGCGAACTCGGTGCCGCGGGTCGCCAGTTCGCTGGCCGCGGCGAAGTCGCCCAGCCGCAGCTTGACCAGCCCGCTCCACAGAGCCGCCTCGTTGCTGAGCGAGAGCGAGGGATGCGCGAGGCTTCGCTCGGCCTCCTCGATGTCGTCGGCGAGGAACGCCGATGCCGCCCGCAGCAGCCGCGAGGCCGGCAGGCCGGCGAGCCGCGGCGCTTCGGTCTCCAGAAAGCGCATCTGCGCCAGCGCTTCCAGCGCGAAGCCGTTGGCGAACAGGAACTGGGCGAGCGCGACGCGCTCGGGGCCGCGCCGCGCCGGCGGCGTGGACGCGACCGCGCGGTGCAGCGACTGCTTGGTCTCGTCGAAGCGATTGCGCGTGCGGACCCAGGCGCGCAGATCGAGCAATTCCTGGGTGCGGGTGGCGGCCGAGCCGTCCATGACAGTGGTATCGGTGCCGATGATCGGCTGGGGACCGAAGATCTCGAAGAGATTGCCGTTCAGCCGCGCCTGGACCCGTTCCGAACGCGGGTGGACGACGATACCCTGCGCGGCCGGCAGGAACCGGAAATCGGCGAAGGCGCGGGCGGCCGACACGGCGTAGCCGGCGGATGTCGTCGGCACGGCGATCAGCTCGTCGTTGCCGTCGGGGTCGCGCAGCCGCAGCAGGGTCTGCACGCCCGGCATGTCGACCACGACGCGGCCGCCCGAGCCGTCGGGAAGCGCGCGTATGCCGGGTTCGATCGGGCGCGGCGGCGACGGCGGTCTGGCGCCGACCTCGACCACCCAGGCATCGCCGTCGCGGGAAACGGCGACGTCCCAGCGCTGAGGCGGGGCGATCCGCAGCACCGTCGCGGGCGCGGGATTGTCGATGATCATCGCGTCTACCGGACCGAATTCGCGCCGGCGCGCCTCGAGCTGCCCCAAATCCAGCGCATGCCGGTTGTCGAGCACGACCCAGATCACGGACCCGCGCACGAAGGCGGCGACGCCGGGCAGCGGCCGGACCGGAAAGCGCAACCGATAGCCGACGGCGCTCGGCGCGACGCCGATCGCGATCGGGGTGGCCCCCGCCACGCGCGGCGGCAAGGGACCGACGGTCAATCCGGCCGTGACGGGCGGCCCGACGGGCAGCGGCCGCGGCGCGGCCGCTGCGCCCGCGGCTGCGCCGCCCTGCCCCGCCGCATCCGCAGCCGCCGCCGGGCCCGATCCGTTGGACCGGGCCGGGGCGGGCACGATGGCCGGTTCCGCCGGCGGCGCGGCCGATGCGGCATTCGCCGCGCTCGCCGCGGCCTCGGCGGTCGGAGCGGGCGCAGAAGCGGGCGATGGCGCCGGTGGCGCGGCGGCTCGAATCTCGGCCGGCGGAGCGATCGCCGAGGGCGGCAGCACCAGTGGCCGGGGCATGGGCGGATCGACCGAAGGCGGCGGCGGCGGGATGGCCGCCGCAGGCGTCTGAGCCAGCGCCGCACCCTGGGCGGGTGCAGCCGCGGCGGCGCTGGCGGGCGACGGCTGCGCCTGGGAGACCGGCCCGCCGCCGCCCGCACCAGCCGCAACCGGCTGCGGCGCGGATGCGGGCGCGGCCGCTGGAACCGACGGCGGACGCGCCGCGCGCTCCTGCTCCAGCCGCCGCGTGCTCGCCGGCTCGACGGCATCGGGCGAGTCGCTGCGCACGAAGTCTAAGACGATCGACCGGTCGTTGCGGAAATGGCGAAGCTGGACGCCCGGCGCCAGCGCAAAGGACAGCGTGGTCCCGTCCGCGCGCAGCGTCGCGCGCAAGTCCAGCGCGCGCGTGCCGAGCCGCCGCGCGATCGGCGCGGTATCGATGTCGACGGGGCGCGCGAAGCGGATCACCACGTCGCGCCCAGCCACCTCGACGTCGTAGTCGACCCGCGCGCTCCAGTCGAGCACCGCGCGGTCGTAGGTGTCGTGCGCGCCGACCCGCGGGACGATCCGGTCCTGCGCCGACGCTGCGAAGGCGACGAGGAATACGGCTGCGAGCAGCGCGGCGGCGCGCGCATGGGCCAGGACGTCCCGGACCAGGCCGGTCGCGCAGGCGCGCAGCGGCGCGGCGACCATGGCTCGCGCGCCCGCGCCGGTCAGAAGTCGCCCATGACGGCGACGATCTTCTGCTTCAGCGTCGCCGCCGTGAAGGGCTTTAGGATGTAGTTGTTCACGCCGGCCGCGCGCGCGGCGACCACGTTCTCGGTCTTGCTCTCGGCGGTCACCATGATGAACGGGATGGTCTTCAGCCGGGTGTCGGCGCGGACGTCCTTGAGCAGCTGCAATCCGCTGACCGGTTCCATGTTCCAGTCCGCGATGACGAGACCGAAATTGGCCTCGCGCAGCTTCTGCAGCGCGGTCGCGCCGTCGGTGGCCTCGTAGATGTTGGAAAACCCGAGCTGGTTGAGCAGCGTGCGGATGATGTTCAGCATCGTCTTGTAGTCGTCGACGATAAGCACCCGCATCGACATGTCGATAGGCATCGCTACCTCCTAAGCGCCGGCGCCGCCCGCGAAGTGTCGGACCGGATCCCCGCGCGACGCGAGACCCGGACCGGCGCCCGACGCCGGTGATCGCACGAAGCGCGGCCCGGCGCCAGATCCCCGCCCTGCCCGGATCATCCCGGCCGGGGCGCGGAGCCGGCTGGCACGCGCCGCTTGGTCATCTCGGCCGCGACCTGGCGCGCCCGCACCGGGTGCATCTGGGCGAGCAGCATCGAGGCGCTGCGCTCCTTCATCCGTTCCAGCAGCTCGACCAGCTGGGGAAGTTCCATCTGCTCCATGATCCTGGCCGCCTCGGCGGGCTTCATGCCCTCGAACAACCGGGCGGTGGTCTTCTTGCGCGCCTCGTCCTGCTCGTCGGCGCGGCGAAGCGTCGCCTCCATCGATGCCTTGAGCTGGTTGAGCTCCTGCAGCTTGCGCTCGATCTGCTGTTCGGCCGCCTGCAGCAGCGCCTCGCGCTCGGACAGGTCGCGCGCCTGCTTGTCGATCGCGGCGCGACGCTGCGACAGTTCCTGCAGGATCTCGATCTCGGCGGCCGAGAAACCCGTGCTTTCCTCGATCGCCGACCGCGTGGCAGCGGCCGGCTCGGCCGCACGGCGCGCCGCGGGCTGGGCGGCGGGGCGTTCCTGGGCCATGGCGGGCGAGATCGGCGACAGGATATGGGCGGTCGGCGGGGGCGGGGGCGCGGCGGCCGGGCGTGCGGCTTCGGCACCATCGAACAACTCGGCGACGCGCAGCACGAGCACGAGGCCGAGCGCGATCATGACGACCGGCAGCAGTCGCGCGGACGTCGGGAACCGTGGCTTGGGGATGGTCATCTCGGGCATCCGCTCGGTCAGGGTTCAACGCAGGGTCTGAAGCAGGCTGGCAAGGTCGGCCGGATCGGCGCCCGCCGGCACTCCCCCGGCAGGCGCCTGCGTCGGCGCGCGGCGCGCGGCCGCGGCGGTGGCCGCGCGCGCGGGCTCGCGCTGCGGCGCGGAACGCGGCCTGGCGGATTCGGGCTGGGGGTCGCTCTGGGGCTCGGGCTGGACGGGCCCCGGTGCCGCGGCGGCCGCCGACGGCCGGACGCGCGAGCGCATGACCGCGTCGGACAACCTGTCGGCGACCGGACCGGCGCGATCGAGCAGATACTGGATATCGTCGCGCAGACCGCTCGCGCGTCCGACGGCGGCGTCCACCTCGCGTCCGGCGGTCTCGGCTGTGGCCTTGAGCGCCTTCACCGCCTGGTCGGCCCGGGCGGCGGCGGCGGCGAAATCGGCGAGCAGCTCGGCGAACCGGGCCTCTTCGCGCTTGAAGACGGCGATCCGACGCTCCAGGCGCCACACGAAGCCGATCGTCACCACCAGCAGGCAGGCGACGATCGCGTCGATCAGGATCGAGGTGCCGGTCATTGGCCTTCGGTCCCCAGGATCTTTTCGTCTATCGCGACGGCCAGATACTGGCCGCGGCGTCCCATGCGGCCGCGGAACATCAGCTTGTCGCCGCAACGCATATCGATGAGTCCATCGGGCGTGGCGTCGAACATGATCCGGCTGCCGACCTTCAGTTCCATGACGTCCTTGAGCGGGATCATCTGCTGGTCGAGCACGGCTTCGATGTCGACCTCCGTGCGCCAGAGCTGGGTCGCGAGATGGTTCTCCCAAATCGAGTCGCGGCCGAACTTCTCGCCCATGAACATCTGGAGGAGCAGTTCGCGGATCGGCTCGAGCGTCGAGTAGGGCAGCAGCAGCTCGAGGCGACCGCCGCGGTCCTCCATGTCGATGCGCATCCGCGCGACGATCGCCGCGTTGGCGGGACGCGCGATCGACGCGAAGCGAGGGTTGGTCTCCAGACGGTCGAAGACGAAGGTGACCTTCGAGAGCGGTTC
>JBIKXN010000142.1:0-8272 GCA_044355765.1 Alphaproteobacteria bacterium | reverse complement strand
TTCGGCCAGCACCCCGTCCTGGCGCGCGGAAATGATCGCAGCTCCCAGATCGAAGCCCGCGGCGGAACGCGCCGATCCGCGGCCGCGGCCGCGCTCCAGCGCGACGACCGCCGCCGGCGCCTGGAAACGTTCGGCAAGACGAGCTGCGACGATCCCGACGACGCCAGGGTGCCATCCCTCTCCGGCGACAAGCACGAAAGCTCCCCCGCCGCCCTGTCCTTCGACCTGCGCCTGCGCCTCGGCGAGCACCGCCTGTTCGATGGTCTGGCGCTCGCGATTGAGCGCGTCGAGGCGCTGCGCAAGACCTGCCGCCTCGGCCGGATCGCGTGTGGTCAGCAGCCGCACGCCCAGATCCGCCGCGCCGACACGCCCCCCCGCGTTGACGCGCGGGCCGAGGACAAAGCCGAGATGATAGGCGGTGGGCGCTTCACCCAGCCGGGCGACGTCGCACAGCGCAAGCAGTCCGGCGCGCTCGCGCCGGGCCATCACCGACAGCCCCTGACGCACGAAGGCGCGATTGAGGCCGCGCAGGGGCACGACATCGCAGACCGTACCGAGAGCCACGAGGTCAAGCTTCGCGAAGAGATCCGGTTCGTCGCGCCCCGCGAACGCGCCGCGACGGCGCAGCGCGCGCACCAGCGCCACGGCGAGCATGAACGCGACGCCGACCGCCGCCAGATGCCCCTGACCGGGCTCCTGGTCGAGCCGGTTGGGATTGACCACCGCCACCGCGGCCGGCAGCGCCGCCTCGGCGGCATGGTGGTCGATCACGACGACGTCGAGACCGATCTCGCGCGCGACCGTCAGCGGCGCGAAAGCCAGCGTGCCGCAATCGACGGTCACCACGACGCGCACGCCATCGGCGGCGAGACGCCGCAGCGCCGGCGCGTTGGGCCCATAGCCTTCGGCCAGCCGGTCGGGAATGTAGGGCCGGACGGTCCCGCCCAGTTCGCCGATCGTTTCGCAGAGCAGCGCGGCCGAGGTCGCGCCGTCGACATCGTAGTCGCCGAAGATCGCGATCGGCTCGCCGGCGCCGATCGCGTCCGCGATGCGCTCCGCGGCGACGTCCATGTCGCGCAGGGAAGACGGATCGGGCAGCAGGTCGCGCAGCCGCGGAGCCAGGAAGGCTGCGGCCGCGTCTGGCGCGACGCCGCGCCCCGCCAGGACGCGCGCGACCGGCTCGGGCAGGCTCGCCGTCTGGGCGATGGCGAGGGCGACGCGGTCGTCCTCCAGCCGCAGCTGCCAGCGTCTTCCGGTCGCCGATCTCTCGACGCCGAGCAGGGCCGTGGGCGCGCCGGTGCCGACGCCCGGGGTCACAGATCGAAAGGCTTGCGCGTGAAGTCGTGCGTGGCCTCGATCTTGCGCACCGTGCCTGTCTTCGAGCGCATGACGATCGAATGGGTCGACGCGCCGCCGGCGAAGCGGCGCACGCCGCGCAGCAGCGAACCGTCGGTGACGCCCGTGGCCGCGAACATGACGTCGCCCTTGGCGAGTTCGAGCAGATCGTATTTGCGATCGAGATCGCGGATACCCAGACGCCGCGCCCGGCCTCGCTCGTCATCGTTGCGGAACAGCAGACGTCCCTGGAACTGGCCGCCGATGCAGCGCAGCGCCGCGGCCGCCAGCACGCCCTCTGGCGCGCCGCCCGAGCCCACGTACATGTCGACGCCGGATTCCGGCAGCGCGGTGGCGATGACGCCCGACACATCGCCGTCGGAGATCAGCATGATCCTGGCGCCGGCCTCGCGCACCTTGCGCACCAGCTCGGCATGTCGGGGGCGATCGAGGATGCACACGACCAGATCGGCGACGTCGCGGCCGGTCGCCTTGGCGAGCGCAGCGAGGTTCTGCGCCGGCGTCGCGTCGATGTCGACCAGGTTCGCCGGAAGTCCGCCTCCGACCGCGAGCTTGTCCATGTAGACGTCGGGGGCGTTGAGGAACCCGCCCGCCTCGGCCATCGCGATGACGGCGAGCGCGTTCGGCCCGCCCTTGGCGGTGATCGTCGTGCCTTCGAGGGGATCGAGCGCGATGTCGACGCGCGGCCCGCCGCCGAGCCCGACCTTCTCGCCGATGAAGAGCATCGGCGCCTCGTCGCGCTCGCCTTCGCCGATCACGACCTCGCCTTCGATCGCCAGCGAGTTGAGCGCGCGGCGCATCGCGTCTACCGCGGCCTGGTCGGCGGCCTTTTCGTCGCCGCGCCCCATGAGACGCGACGCGGCGAGCGCGGCCGCCTCGGTCACGCGGGCGGCCTCGAGGGCGAGATTGCGGTCGAGAACTGTCTTTTCGGCCATGGCGCGTTTCATCCCTGGTCTTGGCTGCCGCCGCCGGGACTCGGCGGGGCGACGAGAGTATAGGCGACCTAAAGCGACTCGATCCGGATCACGCGCGGCGGTTCGAGTACGGTGTCGAGCGCCTGGATGCGCTCCAGCGCCTTGCGCATCTCGGACTCCCGCGTCTCGTGGGTGGTCAGCACCACCGGTACCTTCTCGTCGGGATGGCGACCGCGCTGGATCATCGATTCGAGACTGACCTGCTGGTCGCGGAGCGCCGCGGTGACGTCGGCGATCACGCCCGGACGATCCCGCACCATCAGCCTGATGTAATAGGCGCCGCGATGGCTGTCGATGGGCGAAGCCGGCGCCTGGACCAGGGTTTCCGCCGGTGCCGAAAAGGTCGTCGGCGCCCTGCCGCGCGCGATGTCCATAAGATCGGCGACCACGGCGGAGGCGGTCGGGCCGGCACCCGCGCCGCGCCCTTCGCTGACCACCCGGCCGACGAAATCCCCTTCGACCACGACCGCGTTGAACACGTCGTCGACATGCGCGATCGGCGTTTCCAGCGGCACCATGCAGGGGTGAACGCGTTGTTCGAGACCGGCTTCTGTCATGCGTGCCAGTCCCAGCAGCTTGATCCGGTAGCCGAGCTCGCCCGCGAAGCGGATGTCGAGCGCGCCGACATGCCGGATGCCTTCGACATGGACGCCCCCGATGTCGACCCGCGTGCCGAAGGCAACCGCCGCGAGGATGGCGAGCTTGTGCGCGGCATCGATGCCGTCGATATCGAAGCTGGGATCGGCCTCCGCATAGCCGAGGCGCTGGGCATCGGCGAGAACGTCGGCGAAGGGCCTTCCGCTCGCGCGCATCTGCGTCAGGATGTAGTTGCAGGTGCCGTTCAGGATCCCGTAGACGCGGCCGACCCGGTTGCCCGCCAGCCCCTCGCGCAGCGTCTTGATCGCCGGAATGCCGCCCGCGACCGCAGCTTCGAAGGCGAGCACGACGCCCCGCGCCTCGGCCGCCAGGGCCAATTCCGTGCCGGAATGCGCGAGCAGCGCCTTGTTGGCGGTGACCACGTGGCGGCCCCGGGCGATCGCCGCATCCACCACGTCCCGCGCCACGCCCGTCGAACCGCCGACGACCTCGACGACGACGTCGCAGGGCGCCTGCGCGGCCATGGCCGCGGCATCGTCGTACCAGGAGATGCCATCGAGGCGCACGCCGCGGTCGCGACCGCGCTCGCGCGCCGAGACCGCGACGACGCGGATCGGACGCCCGCAACGCGCGGCGACGAGCGCCGCGTTCTGGTCCAGAAGCCTGACCACCCCGGCCCCGACGGTTCCGAGGCCCGCGACGGCGATGCGCAACGGCGCGGTCATGACGCGCTCGCCAGACTGGGCTGTCTTTGCGTCGGCGGCTCAGGCAACGCGTCGTCCGCCTGCAGGAAGGCGCGGATGTTGCGGGTTGCCTGGCGGATGCGCTGGACGTTCTCGACCAGCGCCAGGCGCACATGCCCGTCGCCATACTCGCCGAAGCCGATGCCCGGGCTGACCGCGACGCCCGCGCGCTGCAGCAGCAGCTTCGAGAAGCCGAGCGACCCGAGTTCCTTGAACCGGTCAGGGATCGGCGCCCAGGCGAACATCGATGCCGGAGGGTTCGGCACGTGCCAGCCGGCAGCGGCCAGACCCTGGATCAACGCGTCGCGCCGCGTCCGGTAGAGATCGCGGATCTCGCGCACGCAATCCTGCGGCCCGTTGAGCGCCGCGACCGCGGCGACCTGGACCGGCGTGAAGGCGCCGTAGTCGAGATAGCTCTTGATGCGCGTCAGCGCGCCGACCAGCTGGCGGTTGCCGGCGGCGAAACCGACCCGCCAGCCCGGCATCGAATAGGTCTTGCTCATCGAGGTGAACTCGATCGCGATGTCGCGCGCGCCCGGCACCTGCAGGATCGACGGCGGCGGATCCTCGCCGAAATAGATCTCGGCATAGGCGAGATCCGACAGGATCCAGATCCCGTGGAAGCGGCAGAAATCGACGATCTGGGCATAGAAATCCAGGTCGACCACCTGGGCGGTCGGGTTCGACGGAAAGCAGAGAACCAGCGCGAGCGGCGTCGGCACGGCATGTTTCACCGCGCGTTTCAGATTGGCGAGGAAATCCTCGCCCGCGCCGATCGGCAGATGCCGTATCGACGCCCCGGCCATGATGAACCCATAGGGATGGATCGGATAGCTCGGGTTCGGCACCAGGATGATGTCGCCGGGGCTGGTGATCGCCTGGGCGAGATTGGCCAGCCCTTCCTTGGAGCCGAGGGTGACGATCGTCTCGCTCTCGGGGTCGAGTTCGACCCCGAAGCGGCGCGCGTAATACGCGGCATGGGCGCGGCGCAGCCCGGCGATGCCCTTCGACACCGAATAGCGGTGCGCGCGCGGATCCTGCGCGGTCTCGACCAGCTTGGCGACAATATGGGGCGGCGTCGGCTGGTCGGGGTTGCCCATGCCCAGATCGATGATGTCCTCGCCCGCGAGCCGCGCGCGCCCCTTCATCGCATTCACCTCGGCGAACACGTAGGGCGGCAGCCGCCGGATCCGGTAGAAATCGCCGTTGGACATTCAGATCGCCTCGCGCGGGCTGGCGTTCTAGCGCCCCGACGGTCCGCTTGCCACCATGATCTCGACGCCAGTGCCGGTCGTCGGCGCGGGCTCCAGCCCGATCCGGGCGCGCGGCAGCCCCAGTCGCGCCAGCCGGTCCGCTGTCGCCAGCGCGGCGTCCGCAGGACCGGAGAGCCGCAGCCTGCCCGTTCCCGCGGCCCCCCCGGCCAGCGCCACGGCGCGCCGCAGCACGCCGTCGTCTGCGGCCGAAAACCGTCCCGCCGTATCCGGAAGCACGGTGCCGACCCGGCCTGGCGGCGGCGGCGAAGCGACCGTTCCGGCAGCCAGGGCGTCGCGCCGTGCTTCGGCATCCGCGCGCTGCTGCTCCAGCGCCGCCTGGTCCGCGCCGCGCGCCGCGCGCGAAGCCATGGCCGGTCGCGCCGGGACCGATGCGAGATTGGGATAGGCGAGGCCCGCGTCGTCCCCCTGCCTGGCCTCGGCGGGCGGCAGCAGGCGGTCCAGCCAGCCCGCTGCCGGCGTCCCGTCGGCACAGCCCGTCGCCAGCAGACAGGCCGCGGCCCCCAGGACCAGGAACGGAATGCGAACGCGATGCGGTCGGGCTGAGTTCGTCACGGGATTGCCCCTAGGAGTCGGTCCCGGGTTCTTATAAGTAAGCGCCGACGACGCGTCATCTGGCGCGCGAGGGGTCGGCGCCGCCGCCCCGGCAGCGCCGGCACCGGGGACCACGGGCATGAGCCAGCAGCGATCCGACAAGCGCACAGAGGCCAAGGGTTCCGGCCCGCAGCCCGAGATCAGGATGCCCGACCCGGTCGAACTTTCGCGCATGATGGGCGAGATCGCCGAACGCAGCCGCAAGCTCGTCGCGGATTTCCTTCGCCGCGAAGGCGCGAAGCCCAATCTCGGGCTCGCCGATCCCCTGAACATCGGCCAGGCCTTCTTCGACATGACCGCCCGGCTGATGACCAACCCGGCGAAGCTGGTGCAGGCGCAACTGTCGCTGTGGCAGGACTACATGACGCTGTGGCAGAGCACGACGCGGCGCATGCTGGGCCATCCGTCGCAACCGGTGATCGCCCCGCCGCCCGAGGACCGCCGTTTCAAGGACGCCGCCTGGGACGACAGCTACGTCTTCGACTACATCAAGCAGTCCTACCTGCTGACGGCGCGCTGGATGCAGAACATCGTCAAGCGCGTCGAAGGCCTGGACGACAAGACCGCCAAGAAGGTCGATTTCTACACACGCCAGTTCGTCGACGCGCTCGCGCCGTCGAATTTCGCGGTCACCAATCCCGAGGTCGTGCGCGCGACCCTGGAAAGCGGCGGCGAGAACCTGGTCAAGGGCCTGCAGAACCTGCTCGCGGACCTCGAGCGCGGCGACGGCCGTCTTGCCATCCGCATGACCGACGATAGCGCCTTCAAGGTCGGCACGAACATCGCGGTCACGCCGGGCAAGGTCGTCTACCAGAACGACCTTATGCAGCTGATCCAGTACACGCCCGCGACCGACAGCGTCGCGCGGCGCCCGCTGCTGATCATCCCGCCCTGGATCAACAAGTTCTACATCCTCGACCTGCGCGAAAAGAACTCGTTCATCCGCTGGGCCGTCTCGCAGGGCCACACGGTGTTCGTCGTGTCGTGGGTCAATCCCGACGCGGCGCTCGCGGCGAAGGCCTTCGACGACTACATGACGCTGGGTCCGCTCGCCGCCCTCGACGCGATCGAGCGGCAGACCGGCGAGAGCGACTGCAACGTCGTCGGCTATTGCCTGGGCGGCACGCTGCTGGCCTGCACCCTCGCCTATCTCGCCGCCCAGGGCCGCGCCGAGCGCGTAGCGTCGGCGACCTATCTGACGACGATGGTCGATTTCGCCGAGCCGGGCGAACTCGGCGTCTTCATCGACGAGGAGCAGCTCGCCGCGCTCGAGGAGCGCATGAACGAGAAGGGCTTCCTCGAAGGCGCGGACATGGCCACGACCTTCAACATGCTGCGCGCCAACGACCTGATCTGGAGCTTCGTGGTCAACAACTACCTGCTCGGCAAGGATCCCTTCCCCTTCGACCTGCTCTACTGGAACTCCGACGCCACGCGCATGCCCGCGGCGATGCACTCGTTCTATCTGCGCGCGATGTACCAGGAGAACCGGCTGGCGACCGGCGACATATCGCTGCTCGGCACGCCGATCGACCTCACTCGCATCCGCACGCCCAGTTTCCTGCTGTCGACCCGCGAGGACCATATCGCGCCCTGGAAGTCGACCTTCGCGGCCACCCGGCTCTATCGCGGCCCCGTGCGCTTCGTGCTGGCGGCGTCCGGCCATATCGCCGGCGTCGTCAATCCGCCAGCCGCGGGGAAATACGGGTTCTGGACCAACGAGAAGAAGGCGCGCACGCCCGAAGCCTGGCTGGAGGGCGCGCGCCACCACGACGGTTCGTGGTGGCCGGAATGGCAGCGCTGGATCTCGGGGCATGCCAACGGCCAGGTCGCGCCGCGCGATCCGGCCGGAGGCCCGCTCAAACCCGTCGAGGATGCGCCAGGCAGCTACGTCGCGACGCGCGCCTGAACCATCCTCGCTCCCGACCCTCGCGGCCCGCCACCGGCGGGCGCCGCGGCGCACGACATCGAAACGGACATCAACGGCGCGGCCGCGAGCCGCGCGAAGCAAGGACCAGACGCATGACGAGCTTCGACCCCGCCGGCCACCGCGTGGCCGTCATCGGCGCCACCGGTGCCGTCGGCACCGAAATGGTCAAGGTGCTCCACGACCGCCGCTATCCGGTGAAGGAATTGCGGCTCCTCGCCTCTGCGCGCAGCGCCGACCGCCGCATCGCGACGCCCTTCGGCGACATCGCCGTCCAGCCCTTCTCGCTCGAGGCGACCGCCGGCTGCGACGTCGTGCTGATGGCGGTGTCCGGCGAGTTCTCGAAGGAATGGGCGCAACGGATCGCCACGCAGGGATCGGTGGTGATCGACAATTCCAGTGCCTGGCGCTACGACCCCGCGGTCCCGCTCGTGGTGCCGGAGATCAATCCCGACGCGGCGATCGGCCACCGGCTGATCGCCAATCCCAATTGCACGACCGCCGTGCTGGTCGTCGTGCTCTGGCCCCTGCACAAGGCCTTCGGTCTGAAGCGCGTGATCGTCTCCAGCTACCAGGCGACGTCGGGCGCGGGCGCCGAGGGCATGGACGAACTGATCGAGGGAACCAGGGCCGTGCTCGCCGGCGGCGTGGCGACCAGCAAGGTGTTCCAGTACCCGATCCCGTTCAACGTCATCCCCCATATCGACGCCTTCCAGGAGAACGGCTACACCAAGGAGGAGATGAAGGTCGTGTGGGAGAGCCGCAAGATCATGGGGCTGCCCGACCTGGTCGCGAGCTGCACGGCCGTGC
>JBIKXN010000141.1:0-8290 GCA_044355765.1 Alphaproteobacteria bacterium | reverse complement strand
GCGTGCAGCGCTACAAGATCGGCTCGGGCGACATCGCCAACGCCCTGCTCCTCGAAGCCATCGCGCGCACGGGCAAGGAGGCGATCCTGTCGACCGGGCTGGCGACCGCCGCCGAGATCGGCGGCGCGGTCGACAGGCTGCGGCGCGGCGGGGTCGCCGTCCTGCAATGCACGACGCGCTATCCGACCCAGGCCGAGGAGATCGGTCTCGAGGCCATTCCGGAGATCGAGCGGCGCTTCGGCTGCCCCGCCGGCCTGTCCGACCATTCGGGAACGATCTGGCCGGGGATCGCCGCGACCGCGCTCGGCGCGGCGGTGGTCGAGGCGCATGTCGCCTTCGATCGCCGCATGTTCGGGCCGGACGCCAAGGCCTCGCTGGTGGTGGACGACTTCGCGCGTCTCGTCGAGGGCATCCGCTTCGTCGAGAAGGCGCGCGGCGGCGTTCCCGGCAAGGAGGTCACGGAAGACCTCGATCGCCTGCGCACGACCTTCGGCCGCAGCCTCGCCGTCGTGCGCGACCTGCCCGAAGGTCACGCGATCGGCTTCGAGGACCTGGAATGCAAGAAACCCGCCGGCATCGGATTGCCCGCGCGGGATTTCGAGCAGGTGCTGGGCCGCCGGCTGCGCCGGCCGCTCCGGAAATGGGAGTTCCTGAAGCGGGAAGACATCGCATGAGGAAGGTATGCGTCGTGGTCGCCAGCCGTGCCAATTACGGCCGGGTCAAGTACCTGCTGAAGGCGATCGTCGAACATCCGGATCTGGAGCTGCAGCTGATCGTGGGCGCGTCGACGTTGCTGGAGCGCTTCGGCCGCGCGATCGACGTGATCCGCGCCGACGGCTTCACGCCGCTGCGTTCGATCCATTACGTCGTGGAGGGCGAGACCCTCTCGACCCAGGCAAAGTCGACCGGGCTCGGCATCGTCGAGCTCTCGACCGCCTTCGAGGATCTGGCCCCCGACGTCGTCGTCACGGTGGCCGATCGTTTCGAGACCATGGCGACGGCGATCGCCGCCACGTATCTGAACATCAAGCTCGCGCATCTGCAGGGCGGCGAGGTCTCCGGCAACATCGACGACCGCGTACGTCACGCGATCACCAAGCTGGCCGACATGCATTTCGCGTGCTCGGAACTGTCGCGTCAGCGCGTCATCGGCATGGGCGAAGACCCTCGATATGTCTTCAATCATGGCTGCCCGTCGATCGACGTGCTGCTCCACGACGACCTCAGCATCTCGCCCGCGTTCATGTCCCGCTACCTGGGTGTCGGCCGGATCGACTGGTCGAAGCCCTACATGCTCGTCGTCCAGCATCCGGTGACGACGAGCTACGGATGCGGGATGGCCGAAATCACCGAGACGCTGCACGCGGTCCACGCCTTCGCCGACATGCAGAAGGTCGTCCTCTGGCCGAACATCGACGCCGGCTCCGACGACGTGTCGAAGGGCATACGGCATTTCCGCGAGTACCACATGCAGGCGCCGATCTACTATCACAAGAATTTCGCGCCTGAGGACTACGGGCGGGTCCTCAACAACGCGGTCTGCTGCATCGGCAATTCGTCCTCGTTCCTGCGCGAGGGCGCCTTCCTGGGCGTGCCGGTGGTGATCGTGGGCGACAGGCAGGAAGGCCGCGAGCATGGGCCGAACGTGGCCTTCGCGGGCTACGACCGAGGGTCGATCGCGGAGGCGGTGGCGCGCCAGCTGGCGCATGGGCGGTATCCGTCCGCGCCGCTGTTCGGACGTGGCGATGCCGGGCCGCGCATCGCGCGGGAGCTGGCGTCCATCGATCTCGACCGGATCGTCAAGCGGAAGCCGCAATGAAGCGCGGCCCGCGGCGCATCCTCTTCGCCTGCAACCAGGGCGGCATGCCGGTCGTCGAGCTGAACCGCGCCTTCGCGCGGGCGATCGTCGCGCGCGAGCCGGAAGCCGGGATCGGGTTCGTCGTCCTTTGCGAGGAGGAGGCGGCGGCGCTGGGCGAGGTGGCCGATCTCCACTGCGCGCAGCGCTTCCTCGCGCGCGAGGGCGGCGGATGGCGTTCGCATCTCGATCGCGTGGTGCGCGACTATCCCGAGGTCGACTGGTCCGTCGTGGTGGCGAGCGAGCGCAGCTTCGTTGACAGCTCCTTCCTGCTGGGCGGCGCGGGCCATCGTCGGGTGGACAGCGAGTACCCGCAGCGCCTGCTGGTCAACATGGTGCGATTCCTGGAGACGGTGCTCGCCGACGGCCGGTACGACGCGGTCGTCTGCCAGACGGCGGACAGTCTCTTCACCCATGCGCTGTTCAAGGTCGCCCGGCATTTCGGCCTGCGCCTCTACGCCGTGTCGCCAGCCTGGCTGCAGCCGGCGGGGCATCCGGCGACGTTCTTCAGCAACGACGAATTCCTGCACAGCGACTGGATGGTTGAGAACTATCGCGCGCTGCGCGACCGGCCGCTCGACCCGGCGCAGGCGGAGCGTGTCGGCGCGTTCCGGGCCAGCATCGCCGCCTATGACGGCAACAAGGCCTTCTATGCCGCCACGAAACGCAATTTCGGACGCAGCGCGCTGTCGCCGAATCTGCGCCGGCTGCCGCGATATCTGCTGGACAACGCGCGCCGGAACCCCGATCTGCACTACTGGCGCATCGATCCCCGGGCCAAGGCGCGCGCGAACGTCCTCCGCGCCTGGCGCAAATGGAGGGCGGGTGGTCTCGTCGGCCGTCCCGATACGCCGGTTCCGGAGCGCAGCGTCTTCTTCGCGCTCCATTTCCAGCCCGAACAATCGACGCTCGTCGGCGGGATCTGGCATGCGAACCAGGTCGCCCTGGTCGAGACCATCTCCAAGTCCCTGCCGCTCGGATACACGCTGGTCCTCAAGGAACATCCGGCCGGGCGCGGGAGCCGTCCGGCCTGGCAGTACCGCCACATGGCCGGCCTTCCGAACGTGCTCTTCTGCGACGCTCCCTCCAAGGACATCGTGCGCGCGAGCGAGGCGGTCGTCACCATCACCGGCACGATCGCGATGGAAGCGATGGCGCTCGATCGGCCCTGCGTGGTCCTGGGTCAGTCCTATTTCGACCACGCGGAGGTGCTCTACCGGCCGCGCTGCGCCACCGAACTGCCGGCGATTCTGCGGCGGATCCTGATCGACGGCCATTATCGCGACTGGCGGGAGCGGCACGGCCTCGTCGATCGCTTCCTGCTGTCCTATCTCGACGGCCTGGTGCCGCATTTCCCGCGCGTCGACACAGCCCCAGGCATCGCGGCCGCGTTGCTGGCGCGTATGGAGGTCGATCGCGCGGCAAGGGAGCGATCCCCGTGAACGCGCCGCTCGTCACGGTCGGGATGCCGGTGCGCAATGGCGGCGCGATGTTCGCCGCCGCGCTCGAAGCGGTCCTGTCCCAGACCCTCGCCGACATCGAGGTGCTGATCTCGGACAACGCGTCCGACGACGGGACCGCGGCGATCGCCGCCGCCGCGGCGGCGCGCGATCCTCGGGTCAGGTATGTCCGCCAGCCGGTCCTGCTGCGCGCGTTCGACAACATGTTCGGCCTGCTCGACCATGCGCGCGGCCGGTATTTCGTCTGGGCGGCGCATGACGACCTGCGGTCCCCGGACTATCTCGAGCGCCTGGTCGCGGGGTTCGACCGCGAGGACGTCGTGCTCTGCTTTGGCGAACTCGAGATCATGCCGGTCCATGGCCGACCTGGATCGCGGCATACCGGCTACGATTTCGAAACGTCCGCTGACACGTCGCGGATGGTCCGGATGCGCAAGCAGGCCCTGATGCAGTGCTATCATTTCTACGGCGTGTGGAGGACCGCGACGCTGCGCGGCCTGCCACGGATCCATGCCCCCTGGTGGGGTGATCTGCCGCTCATGCTCGCGGCCGCCGTCGCAGGCCGGTTCCGTTACGTGCCCGGTCCGGTCTTCCGTTACTACGAGATCCCCAAGACCGACGCCGAGCGGTCCGCCTATCAGGACAACAGGACCGAGCGTGTGTCGCGCGTCGCCTATGTCTTGGCCCTGATCGCCGCGTCCGCTAGAAGTGTGGCCGCCGTTTCGAACTGGCCGCTGGCCTGCGTCGCGGCCGGGTTCGTCGCCGAGAAGAACCTCAGATTCGCGGCGACGGGGCTACGCCGGCGACTCGCGCGGCTGCTCGCCGGGCGGACGACCGCTCGGCCCCAGAACTAGGAGAAGGCGCGAGCGATGAAGGTCGTGATCCTGGCCGGGGGAAAGGGAACGCGGTTGGCGGAAGTGACCGACGCGCGTCCCAAGCCGATGGTCGAGATCGGGGACAAGCCGATCATCTGGCACATCATGAGCCATTACGCCGCGTTCGGGCATCGCGAATTCCTGGTCGCGGCCGGATACAAGGCCCATGTCATCAAGCGCTGGTTCCTGGACGAATACGAACTCGCCGGCGACCTGACGCTCGGCGGCGACGCGCCGGATCCCGGGCCGCGCCGCGGGCTCGCCGACTGGACGGTGCATCTGTGCGACACCGGCGCCGACACGAATACGGGCGGACGGCTGCGTCGGCTCGGCGACCGCCTGCGCGACGGGACATTCATGGTGACCTACGGGGATGGGGTGTCGGATGTCCCGATCGATCGCCTGATCGCCTTTCACCGGAGCGCCGGACGGCTCGCCACGGTGACCGCCGTGCGCCCGCCCGCCAGGTTCGGAGGCCTCGTCTTCGACGGCGACATCGTCAGCGAGTTCACGGAGAAGCCGCAGATCGGCGAGGGATGGATCAATGGCGGCTTTCTGGTATGCGAGCCCGGCGTCCTGGATTATCTTGAAAGCGATCAGGACAGCATGGAACTGCGCATGCTGGAGCGTCTCGCGCGCGATCGCCAGCTCGCCGCCTACCGTCACGAGGGCTTCTGGCAGTGCATGGACACGCTGCGTGACCTCAGATCGCTGCAGGGAATGTGGGACAGTGGCCGGGTTCCTTGGACGATACGGCGCTGACGCCGCGACCTGGACTGTTGACCGCACGCGCGCCGGGTCCGTCGTCGCGCGCCGCCTGACGGCCGGGCCGACATGACGGAAGAGGCGCCCAGGCGTTGCCGGGTCTGCGGCACCACGCATGTCGCGGTGGTCCTGCGCCGCGACGCGGTTCCGGTCCTGCAGAACGCGACGCATGGCAGCGAGGCGCTGGCCGCGCGCGCGCCGCGCGGCCGCCTGACGCTTGTAGCGTGTCGCGGTTGCGGGTTCGTCGGCAACGACGACTTCGATCCGGGCGCCGTGATCTACGACGAGTCCTACGAGAACGATCAGTCCCTGTCCGCCGCGTTCCTCGATCATATGCGCGGTCGGGCGGCCGCGATCATGGCCGCCGTGCCCGCCGGTGGCGCGGTGGTGGAAGTCGGTTGCGGACAGGGCATGTTCCTGAGGGAACTGCGGCAGATCGCGCCCGGCGATGTTTCGTTGTTCGGGTTCGATCCCAGCTTCCGCGGGACCGCGCCGGACGGCATCCATGTCGAGCGCCGGTTCCTGGATCGCGAGGTCCTCGCATCGACGGGTAAACCGGCGGATGCGATCGTCGCCCGCCATGTGATCGAGCATGTCGTGGACCCCGTCGGGTTCCTGCGCACGATCCGTCAGGCGCTGCCCGACCGGCATGCCTGCCGGCTGTTCCTGGAAACCCCCTGTTTCGACTGGATCGCCGGCCGGCGGGTTCTCCAGGACGTGTTCTACGAGCATCCGAACTACTTCACGGCGGCGAGCCTGACGACGGCCTTGGCGATCGCCGGCTTCCGGCCCGACAGGATCGACCATGTCTTCGACGGCCAGTATCTTTGGGCGGAGGCTGTGCCTTCGAGCCCGGCATCCTTCGTAGCCGATCCGCAGGCCGGCGCCGCGGTCGACGCCGCGCTCGCCTATGCGGAGGCGATCGAACGGGATATCGGCCGCTGGCGTGCCCGTCTGGCGGGCGGCCCGAAGACCGCGGTCTGGGGAGCCGGAGCGAAGGGCGCCACCTTCGTCCTGCTGGTCGACCCCGACCGCGCGCTCGTCGACTCCCTCGTCGACATCAATCCATCGAAGCAAGGCTGCTTCGCCGGCGTTTCGGCCCACCCGATCCTCTCCCCCGAGACGGCGTTGTCGCGAGGCGCCCGGCGGGTCCTGGTGATGAACCCAGCCTATCGGACCGAGATCGCGGCGACGATCGCGGCATTGGGCGGCGATGTCGAGCTGATCGACGCCGGCGGCGCCGGACAGTGAGGCGTGCGCTTGTCACCGGGGGGACCGGGTTCATCGGCAGGCACGCGGTTCGGGAACTCGCGAGGCGCGGGTTCGCTGTCGACGTCGTGTCGCGTCGCGCTGGCGCGGACGGATCCGTCGCCATCCATGCCATCGATCTGATGCGCGCGGGCGACGAGGCGGCGGAGTTCGTCGCCCGTCTGCGGCCGACGCATCTGCTGCTCTGCGGGTGGACGACGCAGCCGGACCTCTATTGGCAGGATCCGGACAACTGGCTCTGGGTCGAGGTGACCCGAAGGCTGGCATACGCCTTCTTCGGCGCGGGCGGCCGCCGCGCCGTCCTGGTGGGCTCCTGCGCGGAATATCCGTGGAGCGATCCCGAGATCGTCCGCGCGCCGATCCGCGAGGACGCGGGCTGGGGCGAACCCGAGACGCCTTACGGGCGCGCGAAGCTGGCGGCGTGGTCGTGCCTGCGCGATATGGCGCCGGCCGGCGCCTCGGCGGCCGAGGGCCGCCTGTTCTTCCCGCTGGGGCCCGGGCCGGGCGAGGATCCTCGGCGTTTCCTTCCCAGCCTCCTGCGCGCCCTGATCGCCGGCAAGCCGGCGCCGTTCGGGCCAGGAGACCAGCTCCGCGACGTCGTCGACGTGCGCGACGCGGGCGCCGCGCTCGCCGCGTTGCTGGACAGCGACGTCGCCGGACCCGTGAACATAGGTTCGGGCCAGTCCGTCTCGCTCGGCAGCATCGCGGAACTCGCCGGAGAAATCGTCGGCCAGCGCGCGTTGTTGCGGCGCGGCGCGCTGCCGCGTCGCCCGGGCGAACCCGCCGCGCTGGTGGCCGATATCGGCCGCCTGTCGAACGAGGTCGCCTTCTCCCCGCGGTTCAAGCTTTGCGATACGGTCGCCGACGCCGCGGGATATTGGCGACAGAGGATGCAACTCGAAGGATCCGTCCAAGATGGCTGAAAGCGATGCCGAATTCGAACGGCGCAAGAAGGTCGATGTCGCGGGCATGCGCGCCGACGCGGAGTTCCAGGAACTGGGTCGGAGATGGTTCGAGGCGTCGGTCCGGCATCGCTATTCCTACAATTTCCGCTGGATGGGACTGCCGATCATCCAGTACCCGGCCGATATCGTCGCGATGCAGGAACTCTGCTGGCGGGTGCGGCCGGACCTGATCGTCGAGACCGGCGTGGCGCGCGGCGGTTCGCTCGTCTTCTATGCCTCGATGCTGGAAATGATCGGGGGCGACGGCCTCGTCGCGGGCGTCGAACTCGCCCTCGCGCCCGAAAACCGGGCTGCCATCGAGGGCCATCCGCTGGCGCGACGCATCCGGCTGATCGACGGTTCGTCGATCGCGGAGGAGACGGTCGCGCAGGTCCGCGGGCTGGCGCAGGGCAGGTCCACCGTCATGGTCGTCCTCGACTCGAACCATACCCATGACCATGTCCTGGCCGAGCTGCGCGCCTACGCGCCGCTGGTTCGACAGGGGTCCTATATCGTGGTCTTCGATACCGTGGTGGAACGCCTGCCGCCCGCGGCGATCGGCGCGCGTCCCTGGGGACCGGGCGACAGCCCGCATTCCGCGGCCCAGGCCTTCCTGAGGGAATGCCCCCGTTTCGAGGTCGATCGCGGCATCGACGACCGCCTCCTGCTGTCGGTCTGTCCGGAAGGGTTCCTGCGCTGCGTGAAGGATTGACGACGGCCGCCGGTCCGGCGGGCCACGTCCTGGTCGTCGCGCGCGGCCTGGGCGCGGGCGGCACCGAGCGGCATCTGCTCGCGATCCTGCCGCGGCTGCGCGCGCGCGGTATCGATGTCAGGCTGTTCGCATGGGAGCGCGGCGGCACCCTGGAGCGGGCTTTTCTGGATGCAGGCGTACCGTTGATCGGTCCGCCCCCGACCTCCCGCCCGGCCTTCCGGGCTTTGCGCGGCGCCTACGCGCTCTGGCGCGAACTGTGGACCGCGCCACCCTTGCTGGTGCATTTCTTTCTGCCTGAACCTTATATCCTCGGCACAGCCGCTGCCATCGCTTCGAGGGTGGGCCTGCGAGTTATGAGCCGGCGTAGCCTCGCGGATTACCAGCGCCGTCGCCCACTGGCTGCACGACTA
>JBIKXN010000140.1:0-8313 GCA_044355765.1 Alphaproteobacteria bacterium | reverse complement strand
ATCACGGGGAGATGCGCGCCCTGGTCCTGGAACAGGCCCAGGTTCTTCGTCGGATCGCCGTCGACCACGATCAGGTCGGCGAAGGCGCCGGGCGCGACGCAGCCCAGCTTGCCCTCCATGCGCACGATCTCGGCGCCGACCAGGGTCGCCTGGCGGATGATCTCGATCGGCGACAGCACCTCGCTGCGCAGCAGGAATTCGCGGCTCTGGTCGATCATCAGCTGGCCCAGAAGGTCGCTGCCATAGCCGACCTTCACGCCCGCGCGCTTGCAGATCTCGAGCGACTTCAGACCGCCGTCGATGACCATGTCGTTCTTGGCCAGCATGTCGGCGCCCATGCCGAATTCCTTGGCGCGCTCCTTCATCGCGTAATAGGCGACGAGATTGGCGACCAGATAGGCCCCCTTCTTGGCCATCAGCTTCGCCGAGGCGGTGTCGATCAGGTTGCCGTGCTCGATCGTGCGCACGCCCTGCCCGACCGCGCGCTGGATGGCGACCGGCGTATAGGCGTGGGCCTGGGTGTACTTGCCGAAGGCGTCGGCCTCCTCGACCGCCGCCGAGATCTCGTCGAGCGAGTACTGCCGCGAGTCGAGCGGGTCGTAGGGCGAGGCGACGCCGCCCGAGACCATGATCTTGACCTGGTCGGCGCCCTGGCGGATCTGCTCGCGCGCCGCCTTGCGCACCGCGTCGGCACCGTCGGCGATCTCCATGCAATAGGCCATGGCGTTGCAGCATTTGCACGACGCGCCGTAATCGGTGCGCCGGCGCGAATCGCTGTGCCCGCCGGTCGGTCCGATGGCGCGGCCGGCGATGAACAGCCGCGGCCCGGGAATCAGACCGCTCTCGACCGCGATCTTGATGCCCCAGTCGGCGCCGCCGGTGTCGCGCGCCGTGGTGAAGCCGCGCGCGAGCATGCCGCGCATGATCTCGGCCGAGCGCGCCGTCATCAGCGTCAGCGGCATCTCTTCCAGCCGCCGGATATAGACCTCGGACAGGAAGACATGGACATGGCTGTCGATCAGGCCGGGCATCAGCGTACGGCGGCCGCAATCGACGACGCGCGCGTCCCTGGCCTTGATCGGCTTGGACGAGACCTCGCGGATCGTGTCGCCCTCGATCAGGACCTCGTACCCGCCCCGCGGCGAGTCCCAGTGCGGATCGAGCAGCGCAAGATTGCGGAAAAGCGTCTGAGCCATGCGTGATCCCTCCCCCAGGATCGTGACGGCGACGTTACGCCGGGCCACCGTCGCGCCGCAACGATCGCGCCTCGCGCTGCCTCATTCCCACTCGGCGGCGACGTCCGGATCCGTCTCGGCGTGGCGACGCGCAGCGCGCAGCGCCGCGAAGTCGGCGGCGGGCAGCAGGCGCGACAGGGCCCACACGGCCATCGCGCGCACTAGCGGCGAGGCGTCGTCGAGCCGCGCGCGCGCCGGCGCCGCCAGGTCCGGGTCGCCGGAATTGCCGATCGCGACGAGCACGTTGCGCAGGAAACGGTCGCGCCCCGCGCGCTTGACCGGCGTGCCGGCGAAGAGCTTGCGGAAGGCCGCATCGTCGAGGGCGCACAGCGCCGCGAGATCAGGCGCCTCCAGCTCGGCGCGCGCGGCCAGCGCCGCGTCGCGCGACACCTCGGCGAAGCGGTTCCACGGACAGACCGCGAGACAGTCGTCGCAGCCGAAGACGCGGTTGGCGATCGCGCTCCGGAATTCGCGCGCGATATGGCCGGGATGCTCGATCGTCAGATAGGCGATACAGCGCCGCGCGTCGAGCCGGTAGGGCGCCGGAAAGGCGCGCGTGGGACAGGCGTCGAGGCAGCGGGTGCAGGATCCGCAGCGATCGGCATGCGCCGCGTCGGGTACGAGTTCCAGCGTCGTGAACACCGCGCCGAGGAAAAGCCATGAACCCTTCGTGGTCGAAACCAGATTGGTGTGCTTGCCCTGCCAGCCGATGCCGGCCGCGGCGGCCAGCGGCTTTTCCATCACCGGCGCCGTGTCGACGAAGACCTTGACCTCGCCGCCCAGCCGCCCGGCCATCCATCCCGCCAGCTGCTTGAGCCGCCCCTTGACCACGTCGTGATAGTCGCGCCGGCGCGCATAGGCCGAGACGATGCCGCGCCCGCGCGCCGCGAGCAGCGCCATCGGGTCGCCCTCCGGCGCGTAGCTCGCGCCCAGCATCACCACGCTGCGCGCCGCGGGCCAGAGCGCGCGCGGATCGGCGCGACGTCCCGCCTTGTCCGCCATCCAGCCCATGGCGCCGTGATGGCCCGCGGCGAGGAAGGCCGCTAGGCCGTCGGCGGCGCCGGGCGGGGCCACGGCCGACGCGAATCCAACCGCGTCGAAGCCCAGCGCGTCCGCCCGCGCCCGGATCGCGGCCTCGCGCGTCGCGGCCCCCCTTGCCACGACGCCGTCCGTGACCCGATCATCCGGGCCGGAGCCGCGCGGCGGAGAAACCGGAAGGCGCATGGACGGACCTATCTCCTTCATCCTCGACGGCATGCTGCACGAGGTCGAGGGCGTCGATCCTAACACGACCGTGCTGGAGTGGCTGCGCGGGGCGGCGAACCGGCGCGGCACGAAGGAAGGCTGCGCCGAGGGCGACTGCGGCGCCTGCACGGTCGTGGTCGCCGAACCCGACCCGCGAGGCGGCCTCGCCTGCCGCGCCGTCAATGCGTGCATCCAGCCGATCGCCACGCTCGACGGGCGCGAGCTCGTGACCGTCGAAAGCCTCGCGACGGCGGACGGACCGCTCCATCCCGCGCAGCAGGCGATGATCGAGTGCCACGGCTCGCAATGCGGCTTCTGCACGCCCGGATTCGTGATGAGCCTCTACGCGCTGCTGCATGACGGCACCGCACAGGACGGTGAGGCGACACGCCGCGCGCTCGCCGGCAATCTCTGCCGCTGTACCGGCTATCGGCCGATCCTCGACGCCGCGACGCGGATGCGCAGCCTGCCGCCCAACGGGCGTGGACTTGATCGCGGCGATGCTCCGCGCCGCGAAATCCTGCAGCGTCTGGCGCGCGAAACCGGGCTGCGCTACGCGGCCGGCGCCCGGCGCTGGTACGCCCCCGCCACCCTCGCCGCCTTCGATGCCGCGCGCGCCGAGGCGCCCGACGCCACGCTGGTCGCGGGCGCCACGGATCTCGGGCTCGAGATCACCAAGCTGCAACGGCGATTCGATGCGCTGATCTCGCTCGCCGGCATCCACGAGCTGCGCGGCATTGGCGGCGACGCGCAGATCCTCGACATCGGTGCCGCCGTCACCTGGGCCGAGGCGCATGGCCCGCTCGTCGCGCTGTGGCCCGAGCTCGACGAGTTGGTCGCGCGCTTCGCCGGGCTGCAGATCCGCAACGTCGCCACTCTCGGCGGCAATCTGGCGAACGCCTCGCCGATCGGCGACGGCGCGCCGATGCTGCTCGCGCTCGATGCCGAGCTGGAGCTCTGGCGCGCCGGACGGCGCCGGCGCCTGCCGCTCGACCGCTTCTTCCTGGACTATCGACGCACCGCGCTGGAGCCAGGCGAGATCATCGCGCGCATCCGCGTGCCCAAGCCCGGACCCGGAACGCGGATCGCCGCATACAAGGTCTCCAAGCGGATCGAGTCCGACATCTCCGCGGTTTGCGCCTGCTTCGCGGCCGAGCTTGGCGCCGACGGCCGGATCGCAGCCTGCCGCATCGCCTATGGCGGAATGGCGGCGGTGCCGCTGCGGCTGCCGCAGGTGGAAGCGCTCGCGACCGGCCGGATCTGGGACGAGGCGCTGGACGACGAGATGGTCGAGGCGCTCGAGGGCGCGATGCGGCCGATCGACGACCTGCGCGCCAGCGCCGCCTATCGGCGCCGCGTCGCCGCCGCGCTCTGGCTGCGCTTCGCCGCCGAGCGGCGCGATGGCGTGCCGCAGGATATGACCCGCGCCAATGGCTGACCAGACGCCACCCTCGCCGCCGCCGATCGGCCTCGCGCTGGCGCATGACAGCGCGCGGCTTCATGTCACCGGCGCGGCGCTCTACACCGACGACATCCCGGAGCCGCGCGGCATGCTGCATGCGGCGCTCGCGCTCTCGCGCGAGGCGCATGGGGAACTCGCGGCGGTCGATCTCGGGCCGGCGCGCGCGCTGCTCGGCGACGCGGGCGTGGCTATCGTCGCGGCGGACATTCCCGGGCGCAACGACGTGGGTCCGATCTCCGGGCCAGAGCCGATCCTGGCGGATGCGATCGTCGAATATGTCGGCCAGCCGATCGCGGCCGTCGCGGCGCCCAGCCTGGAGCTGGCGCGCGCGGCGGCGCGCGCGGTGCGCGCCACATACCGGCCGCGCGCGGCCGTGCTCGACATCGCGACCGCGAAGGCGCGCGGCGATTTCGTCTGCCCGCCCCATCGCATGGCGCGCGGCGACGCCGGCGCGGCACTGGCGGCCGCTCCGCGGCGTCTTGCCGGCGAACTCGCGATCGGCGGCCAGGACCATTTCTACCTCGAGGGCCAGATCGCCGTCGCGCTGCCGCAGGAAGACGGGGCGATGCGCATCCTGTCCTCGACCCAGCACCCCAGCGAGGTCCAGAAGATGGTCGCCCGCGTGCTGGGCGTGCCGGAAGCGGCGGTGGTCTGCGAGGTGCGGCGGATGGGTGGCGGCTTCGGCGGCAAGGAGACCCAGCCCGCGATCTTCGCCGCCATCGCCGCGGTACTCGCGCGCCGCGCCGGTCGGCCGGTCAAGCTGCGCCTCGACCGCGACGAGGACATGACCATCACCGGCAAGCGCCATGATTTCCATGTCCGCTGGCAGGCCGGCTTCGACCAGGACGGGCGGCTGCGCGCCGTCGAGATGGAGCTTGCCGCGCGCGCCGGCCACAACGCCGACCTGTCGCCGGCGATCGTCGACCGCGCGATGTTCCACGCGCTCAATTGCTACGCCGTGCCGGACGCGGCCGTGACCGGCCTCGCCTGCCGCACCAACACCCAGTCGAATACCGCGTTCCGCGGCTTCGGCGGACCGCAGGGCATGCTGGCGGCCGAAGCGATGATGGACGCGATCGCGCGCGAACTCGGCCGCGATCCCGTAGAGATCCGGCGCCGGAACTTCCTGGCGCCGGGCGACGTCACGCATTACGGCCAGCGCATCGAGGAGGCGGAGCTGCCGCGCATCGTCGACGACCTGCTCGCCAGCGCCGACTATACGCGCCGGCGCGCCGAGATCGATGCCGCCAACCGGGACAGCGGTTTCGTCAAGCGCGGTCTCGGCTTCGCGCCGGTGATGTTCGGGATCTCGTTCACCGCCACGGCCTACAACCAGGCCGGGGCGCTGGTGCATCTCTACACCGACGGATCCGTGATCCTGAACCATGGCGGCACCGAGATGGGCCAGGGTCTGCACCGCAAGGTGTCGCAGATCGTCGCCGCGGAACTCGGCGTCGCGCCGGAGCGCGTGCGCATCTCGGCCACCGTCACCGACAAGGTGCCGAACACCTCGGCGACTGCGGCGTCCTCGGGCACCGATCTCAATGGCGCCGCCGCCGCGGATGCCTGCGCCAAGATCCGCGCGCGGCTGCGCGACTTCGCCGTCGCCACCCGCGGCGGCGCGCCCGAAGCGGTGGTCTTCGCCGACGGAATCGTGTCGGGGGAGGGCTGGTCGCTCGCGCTCGCGACGTTGGCGCAGGAGGCCTATCGCGCGCGCGTGCAGCTCTGGGATTCCGGTTTCTACGCGACGCCGCGCATCCATTTCGACCGCGCGCGCGGCACCGGGCATCCGTTCTTCTACTTCGCCTGCGGCGCCGCGCTGTGCGAGGCGGCGATCGACACGCTGACCGGCGAGAGCCGGATCCTGCGCGCCGATCTGCTGCACGATTGCGGCCGGTCGATCAACCCGGCGATCGATCTCGGCCAGGTCGAGGGCGGCTTCGTCCAGGGGCTGGGCTGGCTGACCAGCGAGGAACTGGTCTTCGACCGCACCGGCAGGCTGCGTACCCACGCGCCGTCGACCTACAAGATCCCGACCGCGCGCGACCTGCCGGCGGATTTCCGCGTCCGGCTGCTGACCCGCGCCGACAACGCGTCGCCGACGATCCATCGCTCCAAGGCGGTGGGCGAGCCGCCGCTTATGCTCGCCAACGCGGCGTGGCTCGCGATCAAGGACGCCTGCGTCGCGGCGGCGGGAAAGCGCGACGTGCGGCTCGACGCGCCGGCGACGCCCGAGGCGATCCTGCGCGCCTGCGGCGGGCTCGACGGCGCATGACCGGCGCGGCGGGGCAGCTCGACTGGCTGGCCGCCCTCGGCGCGGCGCGCGCGGCCGGCGAGGCCTGCGTCCTGGTCACGGTCGCCGCCGCGCGCGGCTCGTCCCCGCGCGAGGCCGGCGCGAAGATGCTGGTGCGCCGCGATGGTGGCTTCGCCGGCACGATCGGCGGCGGCAGGCTGGAGCACAGGGCGCTGGCGCGCGCCGGCGAGATGATCGCGACCGGCGCCGACGCGCCGGCGATGGAGCGCATCGCGCTGGGACCGGCCCTGGGCCAGTGCTGCGGCGGCGAGGTGACGCTGTTCTTCGAACCCTTCGCGGGCGTCACCCTGCGCGTCGCGCTTTTCGGCGCGGGCCATGTCGGCCAGGCCGTGGTCGAGGTCATGGCCGGGCTGCCGCTGCGCCTGGACTGGATCGATCCGCGCCCCGGCCTTTTCCCGCCGGAGCTGCCGGCGGGCATGCGCGCGATCGTGGCGGATCCGCCCGAGGACGAGGTCGCCGACCTCGCGCCGGGCAGCGCGGTGATCGCGATGACCCACGGCCACGACCTCGACTTCGCGATCGTGAGCGCGGCGATCGCGCGCGGCGACTTCGCCTATGTCGGCGTCATCGGCTCCGACTCCAAGGCCGCGCGTTTCCGCGCCCGCCTCGCGCAGCGCGGCCTCGACGCGGCCCGCCTGCGCTGCCCGATCGGCGTGCCCGGCCTCGAGACCAAGCATCCCCGCGCCGTCGCCATCGCCCTCGCCGCAGAACTTCTCGGCCTGTCGCGGTTCTGAGGTCCATAGGCGCGCGAGGCCTGTCAGCGATCGAGCCCGCGCCCTCGGGGCCGGCGCGATGGGCGATACCTTTCTCGGCCACCCTCGTCGCGACGGCAGCGCAGGCGCAGGTGCCCATATGCTGGTTCTCGATATCGACGCTGCTCCCCCCTATGCGCGAAAGGCGTGGGGGAGGCTGGGAGGGGGCGGTGCCGGTTAGCGCAACGAGTAATCGGGGCTCCGTCCCCGGGTTGTTGGTAGTGTCGGCGGCGATGAGCCGATTCTTCGTGGTCCATGCCCTGCTCTATGCCGGACTTGCCGGCGTCGCGGCGGCGATCGCCGCGGCGATGGCGCGCTGGCGTCCGCTGATCGACGCGCCCAACGCGCGCTCGTCGCATGCGAAGCCGACGCCGCGCGGCGGCGGGGTCGGCATCGTCGTCGCGACGCTGTGCGGATGGGCGATGTTCTGGAGCGCGGGCTTCGCCTCGCGGCCGGCCGGCGCACCGGAATTCGGGCTCGCCGCGGGCGCGCTGGTGGTCGCGCTGGCCGGGCTGATGGACGACCGCCGCGCGCAGCCCGCCTGGATCAAGCTGGGCGCGCAGGCGCTCGCCGCCGCGATCGCGATCGCCTGCGGCCTCGCGATCGAACGCGTTGCGCTGCCCGGGCTTGGCGTGGTCGAGCTCGGCCCGCTCGCCGTGCCGCTGACCGCTCTCTGGCTGATCGGCCTCACCAACGCCTTCAACTTCATGGACGGGCTGGACGGTCTCGCCGCGGCGACGGCGACCATAGCCGCGGCGGCGCTGGCGCTGATCGCCCAGGCCGGCGGCAACGGGCCGGTCGCGGCGCTCGCCTGGTCGCTGGCGGCTGCGAGCGCGGGATTCCTGCTGCTCAACCGTCCGCCGGCGCGCATCTTCATGGGCGATGTCGGCAGCCAGTTCCTGGGCTTCGCCTTCGCCGGGCTGGGCGTGCTGATGGCCCAGCGCGTCGCAGATGGCGGCGGCGCCCTGCTGGTGCCGCTGCTGCTGTTCCATTTCCTGTTCGACACCGCGCTGACCGCATGGCGCCGCTGGCGGCGCGGCGAGCTTCTGTGGCAGGCGCATCGCGAACATCTCTACCAGAGGCTCAATCGCACCGGGCTCGGCCATCTGGCGGTCACCATGGCGGTGAGCATATCGGCGCTCGCGCTCGCGGCGCTCGCCCTGTTCGCACCGGACGCCAGCGGCCTCTGGCGCGGCCTCGGCGTCGCCTTCGCGCTGCAGCTCGCCTACGCGGCCTGGGTCGCGCGCCGCGAAGCCGCCCGGCGCTGAACCGGGCTCAGGCCGCCGACGGCGGCGGCGGCAGCGC